>NZ_JABDMV010000126.1 GCF_013001275.1 Flaviramulus sp. | reverse complement strand
AATAATTTGGAAGCTGGTATGTACATTATTAAAATTATTGATGATAAAGCCGAAATGTTTGATTTGAAATTTATCAAAATGTAGGGTTTAATTAGGTTGTTTTTAAAAGGGGTGAAATTCGTTTCACCCTTTTTTTATGTTTAAAAATCAGATATAATTCTTTTGAATTAAAATATTCGATACACAAAACAACATGACACTGAGCTGATATATAACAGGGGATATGGGAATTATTTATAAGGTATTAGTAAGGCAAGCCAAAGTATGAATTACATTATGAAATTATACTTTTAGGAATTCTTAATTTGATTGTTTTATTATGTTTGAAGATTGCATTCATTTAATTCGTAATAAAGTCGAAGTATACAAGAATAATTATCCAAAAAAAATCCTGATACATCGGTATCAGGATTTTAAATTTAGCAATATTTGTATTGTGCTTGTAGGAAACTAAAAAACTCTTTATTTAATCTTCAACCAAAACCCAATCACCTTTTGCAATTAATGGTTCTGCTTGTTTATATTTTAAAGTTTTATTTTCACCTTTAATAACATGTTTAATCGTTACACGATCGTTACGCCCAATTTTTGGTCTGTCACGAACAATAGTTTCAATTACTTCTTGATTACGTTGCGTATTTCCTGCAGCTCTATTTTGTGCGGAGCGCTCATCTAAATTAGGAATCTCGTCCTTTTGCACATTTAATTTTTCTTTCTTACGTGCCCGAGCTTCCTGAATTGTATTTTGTGTTTCTTGCGGTAATTCACCTTTAAACAAGAATGAAATTACTTCTTTATTAACTTGATCTATCATGGATTTGAATAACTCAAAAGCTTCAAATTTATAAATCAATAAAGGATCTTTTTGCTCGTGAACGGCTAATTGAACAGATTGTTTTAACTCATCCATTTTACGTAAATGGGTTTTCCATGCATCGTCAATTATGGCAAGTGTAATATTCTTTTCAAAATCGGTAATTAGCTGTTTTCCTTTAGATTCATATGCTTTTTCAAGATCAGTTACTACATTTAAACTCTTAACACCATCTGTAAATGGTACTACAATTCGTTTAAATTTTTCTCGTTGTGTTTCATAAACATTTTTAATAACAGGAAAAGCAATATCTGCGTTTCGCGCCATTTTTTCTTTGTAATGATCAAAGGCTGCCTTATAAATTTTTGAAGTTATTTCTTGAGCAGTGAATTTTCCAAATTCTTCTTGAGAAATAGGCGAGCTCATTGAGAAATAACGAATCAATTCAAACTCAAAATTCTTGTAATCATTCGCGCCTTTGTTCATTTCTGCAATACCTTCCGAAGTATCGAAAATCATATTTGCTAAATCGACACGTAAACGTTCACCATGTAAAGCATGACGTCGACGTTTATAAACTACTTCACGTTGAGCGTTCATAACATCATCATATTCTAACAATCGCTTACGAACCCCAAAGTTGTTTTCCTCAACTTTTTTCTGTGCACGCTCAATAGATTTTGAAATCATAGAATGCTGAATTACTTCGCCTTCTTTTAATCCCATTCTATCCATCATTTTTGCAATTCGTTCGCTTCCGAATAAACGCATCAAGTTATCTTCAAGCGATACGTAAAATTGCGAACTTCCAGGGTCTCCTTGACGACCAGCACGACCACGTAATTGTCTGTCTACTCGACGTGAATCATGACGTTCCGTACCAACAATAGCCAAACCACCCGCTTTTTTAACTTCATCTGATAATTTAATATCGGTACCACGACCAGCCATATTGGTTGCAATAGTAACTTGACCTGTTTTACCAGCTTGATCGACAATTTCTGCTTCTTTTTTATGTTGTTTTGCGTTTAATACATTATGCGGTATTTTACGAATGCTTAACATTTTACCAAGCAATTCACTAATTTCAACCGAAGTTGTACCAATTAAAACAGGGCGACCAGCTTCTGATAATGATGTAACATCGTCGATAACGGCATTGTATTTTTCACGCTTAGTTTTATAAACTAAATCTTCTTTATCATCTCTAGCAATTGGGCGATTGGTAGGGATTTCAACCACATCTAATTTGTAAATCTCCCATAACTCTCCTGCTTCTGTAACCGCAGTACCAGTCATTCCAGATAGTTTGCGATACATTCTAAAGAAATTTTGAAGTGTTACAGTAGCAAATGTTTGGGTAGCGTCTTCAATTTTCACATTTTCCTTAGCCTCAATCGCTTGGTGTAATCCGTCAGAATAACGGCGACCATCCATAATACGACCTGTTTGCTCATCAACAATCATCACTTTGTTATCCATCACCACATATTGCGTATCCTTTTCAAACAAAGCATATGCTTTTAGTAATTGATTAAGTGTGTGTATACGCTCAGATTTTATACCAAATTCCTTGAATAAATCTTCCTTTAAGTTGGCCTCTTCTTCAGCAGAAAGTCCTTTCTTCTCAATTTTTGCAATTTCAATACCTATTTCTGGCATTACAAAAAAGTTAGGATTATCTTTTCCAGATAAATACTCAATGCCTTTATCTGTTAATTCAATTTGATTATTTTTTTCTTCAATTACGTAATATAATTCTGCATCAACCTTTGGCATTTCTCGGTTGTTATCCTGCATGTAAAAATTCTCAGTTTTTTGAAGTAGTTGTTTAATACCTTCTTCAGATAAAAACTTGATTAATGCTTTGTTTTTAGGAATACCACGATACGCACGAAGTAATTGAAAACCACCTTCTTTAGTATCGCCAGATGAAATTAATTTTTTAGCTTCAGCCAAAACTCCGGTTAAATATTTACGTTGTACAGAAACAATATCCTCAACCTTAGGCTTTAACTCTGTAAACTCGTGTCTGTCTCCTTGCGGAATCGGTCCAGAAATAATTAACGGTGTACGTGCATCATCAACCAAAACAGAATCTACTTCATCTACAATTGCATAATGATGTGGACGTTGCACCAAATCATCCGGTGAATGAGACATATTATCACGTAAATAATCAAAACCAAATTCGTTATTTGTTCCGTAAGTAATATCAGCATTATATGCTTTTTTACGAGCTGCAGAGTTTGGTTGATGGTAATCTATACAATCAACACTTAAGCCATGGAACTCAAAAATTGGTGCCATCCAAGCGCTATCACGTTTTGCCAAATAATCGTTTACTGTAACTAAATGCACACCTTTACCGGCTAAGGCATTTAAGTATACAGGTAAAGTTGCTACAAGTGTTTTACCTTCTCCAGTTTGCATTTCGGCAATTTTACCTTGGTGCATTGCAACACCACCTATAAGTTGTACATCATAGTGTACCATATCCCAAGTAATAGGTTTTCCAGCGGCATCCCAAGAATTTGCCCATACAGCTTTGTCGTCTTCAAGAGTAACATAATCTTTATCTCCAGACAGTGTTCTGTCAAACTCATTAGCCGAAACGGTAATTGTAGTGTTGTTTACAAAACGTTTTGCAGTTTCTTTTACTACAGCAAAAGCTTCAGGAAGAATGTCGTTTAAAACATCTTCAGTAATTTTATATGCATCATCTTTTAATTTATCAATATCCTGATAAATATCTTCGCGTCGGTCAATATCTTCGGTGTTTTCAGCTTCTTCTAAAAGATTAGATATTTGATCATCAATGGCTTTGTTTGCTTCAGCAATTTTAGCTTTAAACTCAGCGGTTTTTGCTCTTAATTCATCATGTGATAAGGATTCTAAAGCCTTTTCAAATGTTTTAATTTTATCAACATAAGGCGAAATGGCTTTTACATCTTGTTTGGATTTATCACCAACAAATACCTTAAGTACAGAATTCAAAAAACTCATGTGTGTATGTTTTATATTTTGTCTAGGGATTACCTAGTTGTGTTTACTTTAATTATTGTGTGTTTTCAAATGCATCCAAAGATACATTTGTTTAAAGATTAGGACAAAAAAAAAGCCTCAAATCGAGACTTTTTAACTATTCTTTATGCTTTACTAATATTCATCTTCATTCCATAGATAGTCTTCATCTGTGGGGTAATCTGACCAAATTTCCTCAATCGAATCATATGAGTCTCCCTCATCTTCAATTGACTGTAAATTTTCAACAACCTCTAAAGGAGCTCCCGTTCTAATAGCGTAATCTATTAATTCGTCTTTTGTTGCTGGCCAGGGCGCATCACTTAAATACGATGCTAATTCTAATGTCCAATACATTTCTTTGTGTTTAATTTTTGCAAAAATAAATTTTTAGTTTAAACACACAAGGAAAAAATGAATTATTTAATCATTAATTATAAGAACGTATTCTTTTGTAATCTAAACTCTTGCAATTTTATTGTTGCTGAGTTAATAATAATAGCAATTAAAATAAATTTATTTGGGCGTTACCACAAGCGGTCGGGCTTTTCGTTTCAATCTTTTTGATCGTAGCTCACAAAAAGGATTTTCACTGCAATCCCTAACGCGAAAAATATTTCAATTATAAAATAAAAGTTAATAGAGAAATCTTATTTAGAATAAAATTATTCCTTTTTCGGAATCCACTTAATTTCATTTGCTTGTAAATCAGATGACAACTTTCGTGCCAACACAAAAAGATAGTCAGAAAGACGGTTTAAATAAATTAATGCGTTGGCCTCAAAAGGCTCTAATTCGTTAAGCGCGGATGCTAAACGTTCTGCTCTGCGGCATACACAACGCGCTATGTGACAGAATGACACCGTTTGATGGCCACCGGGTAATACAAAATGTGTTATTGGTGGTAATGCTTCATTCATTGTGTCCATTTCGTGTTCTAAACGAATTATATCGTCAGATGAAATTTTCTCTATATTCAATCGTTCCTTGCCGCTTTTTAAAATAGCTTTTTCCGGATCGGTTGCTAGAATAGCACCAACGATGAAGAGTTTATCTTGAATGTCAATTATAACGTCTTTATAATTTTGATTGATATCCTGATCTCGAATTAAACCCAAATGCGAATTTAACTCATCAACAGTACCATAACTTTCTATACGGATGTGGTGTTTAGGTACGCGTGTGCCACCAAATAATGCCGTGGTGCCCTTGTCTCCTGTTTTGGTGTAGATTTTCATCTTACTAAGTTAAAAGTTAAAAAGGAAAAAGTCAACATTTTTAAACTCTAATAGTAAAATGTTGCTTTACCTGTTCAGTTCTAAAAAACACGAAACCCCAATAAAACGTATCTATAGTTACTGTTACTTTTGGGTGTTTTTTGATTATTTCCCAAGCTTTAGTCATGTTTTTACTCCAATAAATATCGTCAAAAATAAAAATTGAATTGTTGTTCGCTGTTTTTAATAAAGTTTCAAAATAATTTAAAGTTGCCTTTTTTTGGTGGTTACCATCGAAAAAAATGAGATCGTATTGTATTGATTTCAGCTTTTCAATTTCATTATTAAAATTTCCATTAATTGGCTTAATATTTTTTAAATTATAACTATCTAAATTGTTAACTGAAAACTCAAAAGTGTTTGGACATCCTTCTATAGTTGTTATATTAGCATTTGGATTTGCTAAAGCTAAAGCGTGCGTTGCTATACCTAATGAAGTGCCTAATTCTAGCACATTTTTTGGTTTAAAGTATATTGAAAGTCTATATAATAGTTTTGCTCTTTTGTTTGTTGTACCTGCGGTATTAGCAATATTACAAACGGTCCGTTCGGTCTGTCTCATCACTTGTGAGCCCACGCCCAAATCCTTAATACTTATTTTTCTGTTATTATTCAGAAGTGCTTTTTTGTAATTAACAATAGCCTTATAATCAGAATAATTGTTTCTGTCATAAAAACATTTAGATACCAAATTGTAAACAAATGGCGAGTGAACACCGTGATGGTTACTGGACTTGAATAAGAATTTTATGTATTGTACAGCTTGATAATACATAAAATTAGTCTTCAAGTTTTGATGATAATTCAAACCAGCGTTCTTCTTTAGTTTCAATAGTTTCAATAATCACCTGTAATTTTTCAGATAATTTATTAATATCTTCTTGTGATAAATCTGGATTATTAAATTTACTTTCGATTTCTTTTTTATCAAAGTTCAAAGAATTAAGCTTGCTTTCAATGTTTTTAAGTTCTTTTTCTTCCTTATATGATAATTTTGAAGCTTCGTTTTGTTTCCAAGATTTAGTGTCTTTTTTGTCTTCAGTAGTATTTGAAACAACCGGTTGACTATCTTCATATACTCTATAGTCAGTATAATTACCCGGAAAATCTTCAATAACGCCATCGCCTTTAAAAACTAAAAGATGGTCTACAACTTTGTCCATAAAATATCGGTCGTGCGATACCACAATGATGCATCCAGGAAAATCCAACAAGAAACTTTCTAAAACATTGAGAGTAACAATATCTAAATCGTTGGTAGGCTCATCCAGAATTAAAAAATTAGGATTCTGAATTAGAACGGTACATAAATACAATCGTTTGCGTTCCCCACCACTTAGCTTTTCAACAAAATCGTATTGCTTTTTTCTACTGAACAAAAAACGTTCTAAAAGTTGTTGGGCACTAATTTGTCGGCCTTTTTTTAACGGAATATAATCGCCAAATTCTCTAATTACATCAATAACTTTTTGCTCAGGTTTTATAGTGATACCGTTTTGGGTGTAATAGCCAAATTTAATGGTGTCACCTTTTATTACTTTTCCGGAATCAGGTTTCGATGTTTCCGTTAGTATATTTAGAAAAGTAGTTTTTCCCGTGCCATTTTTTCCAATAATTCCAACACGTTCGCCTTTTTGAAACATATAATTAAAACCATCTAAAATGGTTTTGTCTTTAAAGGCTTTTGATACTTTATGAAACTCCAAAATTTTACTTCCTAAACGTTCCATATTAAGTTCTAACTGAACTTCGTGGTCGTTTCTTCGCTGGTGTGCTCTGTGTTTTATATCGGCAAAATCGTTTATTCTTGATTTTGATTTGGTAGTTCGTGCTTTGGGCTGGCGACGCATCCAAGTTAATTCCTTTTTAAAAAGCTGTTTAGCTTTTCCAGTTTCAGTAGCTTCAAGCTCTATTCTGGCTTCTCTTTTTTCAAGGTAATAGCTGTAGTTTCCTTTATAATTGTATAGTTGACCTTCATCTAACTCTATAATTTCATTACACACACGCTCTAAGAAATAGCGATCGTGAGTTACCATGAAAAGCGTAATATTTTCTTTTGCGAAAAAAGCTTCTAACCATTCTATCATTTCTAAATCTAAATGATTAGTAGGTTCATCTAAAATCAGCAAATCGGGTTTGTTAATCAACGCATTTGCTAGTGCTAAACGTTTTTTTTGACCACCGGATAGGATAGATACTTTTTGACTTAAATCTTCAAGTTTTAATTTAAAAAGAATTTGTTTGTAAAGGGTTTCAAAATCCCATGCCTGGTTAAGTTCCATTTCTTCAAAGGCCACCTGATATGCTTCAGAGTCATCAGGGTTTAAAAGCGATTTTTCATAATTTGAAATTACTTTTAGAATAGGATTATCACTCGCGAAGATAGTTTCTTCAATAGTTAAATTTTCATCAAATTTAGGGTCTTGAGATAAGAATGATACTCTTATATCTTTTCTATAAATAATATTACCAGAATCTGCTTGATCGTCCCCAGAAAGAATATTTAAAATAGATGTTTTCCCTGTCCCATTTTTTGCAATAAATGCAATTTTCTGATCTTTATGGACGCTAAATGAAATGTCTTCAAAAAGTGAAAGTTCTCCGTAGGATTTCGATATGTTTTCAACTGTTAAATAATTCAAAGGATATTTTTCTTGCAAATAACGCATAAAAAACCAAAAATACAGTTATATGTTTTATTGTTCAAGGTGAAAACTTATATTTGTGTAAAATCAATTTACCAGTATGAAGAGATGTTTTTTATGTATATGCATAACTATTTGTGTTTTGTTTTCTTCATGTATCTCTAATAAAGATTTAGTATATCTTCAAGAAAAAGGTAGTGACGTTGACTCAACGCTTCAAATTAATGAAATATCAAAACCATATAGGGTTCAAGTTGGTGATATATTAAGAATAAATGTTAAAGCTTTAGATTCAGAGCTTGTGAGTATATTTAACCCAGTTGAATCTGGAAGTAGCGGTACTGGTGGACTTTATTTTAGTGGTTTTACTGTGGATTTGCACGGAAACATAGAATTTCCCATATTAGGAAAAATTAATGTTCTAGGATTTACTATTGATGAAATAAAGGAAAAAGTTAAAGGTGAACTTTTTAAACAATATTTCAAAGAAGATGCTGAGCTTTTTGTGACTGTTAAATTAGCAGGATTAAAATATACGATAACTGGAGAAGGGGGTGGAGGAATATTTACGTTGTTTCAGGACCGAGTCAATATTATAGAGGCCTTAGCTAATGCAGGTGATATTCCTGCAACTGGAGATAGAAAAGATATATTGATAATTAGGCAATATCCTGATGGTCAAAGGATTCATCATATTGATTTAACCGATATTGCAGCAATAAAATCACCTTACTATTATATACAACCTAACGATATTATTTTAATAAAACCTTTAAAGCGTAAAGCAATTGGTGCAGGACAAACTGCATTACAAAATTTAACAACGATCGCTTCGATTTTGTCGGTAATGGTGTCTACTTATTTTTTAGTTAAAAATTTATAAGCTTTTAGTATGAATGATGAATTTGAAGTATCTGAATCGCAATTTCAATCAACATTTGATTTAAAAGCTTTTTTGTATAAGGCTTTAAGTTATTGGAAACTTTATATATTTTTTATTGCAATAGGCGTTTTTATAGTCTATCAACAAAATATAAGAAAACAACAATCTTACAGATTAGCTACACAGGTATCAATTGAGGAAGAGTCAAATCCCCTCTTTACATCAACTACCAGTTTAACGTTTAATTGGGGAGGTGTATCTGGAAAAGTTCAAACCATGATGACATCTCTAAGATCACGATCAATTCACGAAAAGGTAGTAGATAATCTTCAGTTTTATGTATCTTACTTGAAGCAAGCTCGATTTAGAAAAGACGATATTTATAAAGAAGCACCTTTTAGACTTACTTTAACACCAAATAGCAATCAAATATTAAACAGTCCCATAAAAATTGTTTTCTTAGATAATTATAATTTTGAATTAACTTTTAATTTCGAGACTAGTAATATAAGAACACAAAATTTTACAACGAAAGAAAAAATAAATATAGATGTATCGGCTGATTTAATCAAAAAGCAATTTGCTTTGGGTGAAAAAATTAGTCTACCTTATTTTAATGCTACCATAGTCTTAGCTGAAAAAAGAAAAGTAAATGTTGATGATGAATATTTTATAAAATTTACTGATTTTGATGCGGTTGTAGCTAATTATAAAAATCGATTGGCAATAAACAATCCAAAAAATTCTGCCATTTTAAATTTAAGCATGGTAGATGTAAATAAAGGTAAAATTGTAGATTATTTAAACGAGACTGTTCAAGTTTTAAGTGAAGACCAATTAAATAGAAAAAACCAATTTGTAACCAATACTATAAATTTTATAGATGGGCAATTAGAAAGAGTAAGAACACAACTTACCTCAAATGCCGATTCTTTGAATAATTATAGAGAGCAAAATAGAATTTACAATGTAGATGGAGAAGGACCTATTATTAATGAAAAGTTAACTAAATTAGAATTAGAAAAGGATAATATTAACAGGAAGCTCGCATATTATAGTAATCTAAAAACCTATTTAGAAACTAGTAATAGTTTTACAGAAGTTCCTGCTCCTGCAATGGCAGGTATAGATGATAGTAACATAACTGGAAATATTGTAAGAATCAATCAATTATCAGTGCAAAAATCTAAATATGAATCCACTGTAAGGAAAGATGCCCTAATTTTCGATGACCTTAATAGACAAATAGAAGGTATAAAATCAGTGCTTTTAGAAAACATTAGTTCTGCAACTAATAGTATAAAAAGAGAAAGGCAATTTATAAATGCTAAAATAGTAGCGGCAGAGTCAGAATTAAGAAGACTCCCAAAAGCCCAACAAAAGTTGTTAAATATACGACGCCAATATGCCTTAAGTGAGCAAACATATAATGTTTTTTTAGCTAAGCGTGGTGAGGCAGATATTATAAAATCAGCAAGTGTTTCAGATATCTTAATTATTGATACCGCTAAGGATACTGGAGCTATACCCATTGATTTAAAATTAAGTTCAAGGTATTTTTTTGCCATAATCGTGGGGTTGCTAATACCGCTAGTATTAGCCTTTTTATTAACTTTTTTTGATAATAAAATTCATAACCCGAGAGTCTTAGAGAACTTCTCTAAAATCCCTTTATTAGGCGTGATTGGCAGAAGCAATTTAGAGAACAATCTAATTGTTCATTTAAAACCAAAATCGGTCGTAGCTGAATCATTTAGAGGGATAAGATCTAGCTTGCAATACATGTATAGCAAACGAGATTTAAACAGTTCTAAAACTGTTATGGTGACTTCATCCGTTAGTGGAGAAGGGAAAACGTTTTGTTCAATAAATATTGCTACTGTTTTCGCTTTAGGTGGTAAAAAAACAATACTTGTAGGGTTGGATTTAAGAAAACCTAAAATATTTGGTGATTTTGAAGTTAAAAACGAAATTGGTGCCGTAAATTATTTAATTGGACAAAATAGCTTAGAGGAGATTATTCAATTAACTAATATACCAAATCTAGATGTTATAACTTCAGGACCTATACCACCCAATCCTTCGGAGTTGCTAATTGGAGAAAGAACTGATTTTTTAATAACGAAGTTAAAGGAATCTTATGATTTTATTGTACTTGATACACCGCCTATTGGTCTTGTAGCAGATGCTTTTGAGTTATTAAAATATTCTGATGCCAATGTATATGTGATAAGGCAAGATTATACAGAAAAGGGTATGCTGAATCTTATTAACGATAAATATAATAAAGGCGAAGTAAAAAATTTAAGCTTGCTTTATAACTATTACGATCAAAAAGGGAAATACGGCTATGGCTACGGTTATGGTTACGGTTATGGCTATGGATATGGCCATTATGCAAATGGATATCATGATAATAACGTAGAAAAGAAATCTCTCTTAAATCAATTATTAAAATATATAAAAAATTTTTTTAAAAATTAAAGAGATTATACAAAACCATAATTTAAATTGAGTAGTAAAAATATTAAAAGTGATTGGTTATACACGATAACTCCAAAGAGCAATTTTTTTTCAATAAATTTTAAAGAAATTTGGCAGTATCGCGATTTACTTTTGCTTTTTGTTCGAAGAGATGTAATAACAGTCTATAAGCAAACGATATTGGGGCCTTTGTGGTATTTAATTCAGCCCATGTTCACATCCATTACGTTTACAATTATTTTCAATAATTTGGCTGGCATTGAAACAGGGGCTGTTCCTCCATTTTTATTCAATTTAACTGGAATCACAATTTGGAATTATTTCACATCTTGTTTTACTGGAACTTCCAATACGTTTGGTTCTAATTCAGCCATTTTCGGTAAAGTGTATTTTCCTCGGATTATTTCGCCACTCTCGCTCGTTGTTTCCAGTCTTTTAAAATTTGGAATACAATTAGTGATTCTAATTGTGTTTTATATATATTTTTATTCTAATGGGGCTGATATTTCGTTGAATGGGTGGGTGATTTTATTTCCAATTCTGATTGTTATGATGGGTTTACTTAGTTTAGGTTTAGGTATGATTATCTCTTCTATGGTTACCAAATATAGAGATTTAAATTATCTAGTAGGTTTTGGAGTACAGTTATTAATGTACATTTCAGCAGTAGTATATCCTATGGCATTGGTAGAACAAAAGATGCCAGATTTTGCGTGGGTTGTCAAATACAACCCTTTAGCCTATATTATTGAAACAACAAGGTTTATGTTTTTAAATGTTGGAGAATTACCTTTTTTTGGATTGATTTATACGTTAATTATTACAATTGTTATTTTGTTGATTGGTCTATTGCTTTTTAATAAAACAGAGAAAAATTTTATTGATACGGTTTAATAAGTTTAAGTGTTTAATTTATTTAGAATTGGAAAAAGAAATCATAATAAAAATTCATAATATTTCAAAGCAATATCGCTTAGGACAAATTGGTACAGGTGCCCTTAGACATGATTTGAACAGATGGTGGTGTAAAATTCAAGGAAAAGAGGATCCATATTTAAAAATAGGAGATACAAATGACCGTTCAACTAAAGCAACAAGCAATTATGTTTGGGCATTAAAGAATATAAATTTTGAAGTTGAACGAGGAGAAATAGTAGGTATTATTGGAAAAAATGGAGCAGGAAAATCTACTTTACTCAAATTGTTATCACGGGTTACATCTCCTACAACAGGCGAAATAAATTTTGGTGGTCGTGTGGCATCCTTACTTGAAGTCGGTACGGGGTTCCATGGCGAAATGACAGGGCGTGAAAACATTTACCTCAACGGAGCTATTTTAGGAATGACCAAAAAAGAGATTACTTCTAAAATAGATGAAATTATTGATTTTTCAGGTTGTGAACGCTATATAGATACTCCGGTAAAACGTTATAGTAGTGGAATGTATGTTAGGTTAGCTTTTGCTGTAGCAGCGTTTCTAGAACCAGAAATTCTTATAGTTGATGAGGTATTGGCAGTAGGAGATGCCGAATTTCAAAAAAAAGCCGTTGGAAAAATGCAAGATATATCACGAGAAGGCGGAAGGACAGTTTTATTTGTAAGTCATAATATGGCCGTAATACAAAAATTATGTCCCACCACTATCTTATTAAGTAATGGTGAATTTGCAATGAAAGGGAAGACGGAAGATGTTATAGATTTATATTTGAGTCAATCAGTTTTAAATAATTCTGTATATATATTTAATACAAAAGTATCTGCTTTAAAAATAGCCTTTGTTACTAAATTAAGTATTTTAGATTTAGATGATAATTTGATGAGTGAAATTCCAATTGGTAAACAATGGAAAGTGAAAATTCTATTTACAATAAATGAAAAAGCCAATAATTTGATAGTTGGATTAGGAATGACAGACATGTTTGATGTGCCAATTAGAACGACTTGGACGCAGCCTAATAATTATGAACCTGGTAATTATTGTGCAACTTTTATTGAAGATAAAATAAAATTTAATCAAGGGCAATATAAATTAATAATTGGTATATCGAAGGGAGCATCTCAAGTGATTGAATATTTAGATAAAGACATTTTTTTAACAATTTCAGATGCAGTATATCAACAAGAAAATACAATAATTAATAATAAAAGTGGTTTCATTGTTGACCAAATGAAAGTATTAATTGAACAAATTTAATATTTATGACAGTTTACGATAGAAGTTCTTATATACATACAGATTCGTCTTTGAAGAAAGATTTGTTAAAATTATTTAATAAAAGTGATAAATTAATCATTTTAGATGTTGGCGGTTGTGAAGGAGAGGAATCTATAAGGTATTCTAGAATTTTCCCAGATTCTTCTATTTATATATTTGAGCCTATACTAAGTAATCAAAAACTTATTTCTAAAAATATTTTAAAGTATAATGCAAATAAAATAGAGCTTATACCTTTTGCAGTATCTGATGAAGACGGTTTTTCACAAATTCATGTGTCATCGGGTCATCCAGATTATCAGCCAAATAATTTAGATTGGAATTTTGGAAATAAATCAAGTTCATTATTGCAGCCCGATAAAATTAATAGTCCTAATTGGTTAAAGTTTAATGAGAAAACGAGTATTCAAACAATAACCCTTGATAGTTTTTTATCGCTGAAAAAAATCGAAGAAATTGATTTTATACATATGGATGTACAAGGAGCCGAATTAAAAGTTTTAATGGGAGCTAAAAGTTATCTTAAAAATATAAAAACTATGTGGTTGGAAGTTTCAGAAGTTGAGTTGTACAAAAACCAACCTTTAAGAAAAGATATTGAATCCTTTATGAAATCTAATGGGTTCTGTTTAGTAAAATCAGAGATAGAAAATAAGGTTGGAGACCAATTTTATGTGAACAAAAAATATTTTAGATATTTTAAGTTTTTCAACAAAAAAATTCAATTTAGAATTAGAAACTCAAAATAATAAAAAAAGTTGATTAATCTGAAACTATTTAACAAATTATATTACAATTTAATAAAATAATTTTATGTTTTTTCCTGAAAGAATTAAATCAATTGGGGCTAATGATAAAGTATTGGAAATAGGACCAGGAGCCACACCCTATTTTAGATCTGATATTTTTCTGGAATTGCAATATGATATTGAAGAGGAAAGAATCGCACAATCTGGGCATGTAGGTATACTTGACACTGAAAAGCCGATTGTTTATTATGATGGTGGAAAATTTCCTTTTAATAACAATGAGTTTGACTATGTGATTTGTTCGCACGTGATAGAACATGTGACTGATTTAGATGTTTTTTTAAGTGAGTTACAACGTGTGGGAAAAAAAGGGTATTTAGAGTTCCCTACTGTTTATTATGATTATATATATAATTTTCCTGAACATAATTTATTAATTTTAGAAAAAAATGGTGTTTTGAATTGGATGACAAAAGAAGAAAGTGGACTCGATAAATTTGCTGATATTCAAAAATTTTTCTACAAAACATGTGAGCTAGGCTATTATGAAACAATAAATAATTTTAAAAAATATTTTTTTCAAGGTTTTGAATGGTCTATTAATATTAAGTCCAAACATGTTGATCAAATAGAATTAATTACTTATCACGAAGATTCTATAAATCTTATTCAGAATCAAATAAAAAAATTTTCCAAACAGGATGAGCAGATTTATGAATCTATATCCTTTAAAGATTTTTTAAGGTATAAATTTAAAAAGTTAATTAAGTGAAATTAGAAAAAATTATTAAAGAGCTTATGCTTACAAGAAAACATCAAGGTTCAAGTGTAGGCGAACTAAATGAAAAAACAAGAGTTGATTGGATTGAACAAACTTTGAAAAAGTTGCCTAAAGGAAATACTATTTTAGACGCGGGAGCTGGGGAACAACCGTATAAAAAACTATGTAAACATTTAAATTATATATCTCAAGATTTTGCTGAATACAATCCTGATAATTTGAATGAAGGATTACAAATGGAGAAATGGGATTATGGGAAATTGGATATTATATCCGATATAACATCAATCCCCGTTGAGAATAACTCTTTTGACGCTGTATTGTGTACAGAGGTTTTTGAGCACATTATTAATCCTATTGGAGCTATTAATGAGTTTTCAAGAATTTTAAGAAAGAATGGTTATTTAATTATAACGGCGCCATTTTGTAGCTTAACACACTTTGCACCTTATCATTTTTACTCTGGTTTTAATAAATATTTTTATGAATCAGAATTGGACAAAAATGGTTTTAATATTATTGAGTTAATTCCTAACGGTAACTATTTTGAATATTTAGCTCAAGAGATAAATAGATTATCTCATATGTCTCAGAAATATTGTGATAAAAGAATTAATAAAACAGAGTTTGATAGTATCGCCCAAATTAAAAAACTCCTGCATAATTTGTCTAAAAAGGATACTGGCTCTTCAGAATTATTATGTTTTGGTTACCATATATTAGCACAAAAAAAATGATTGTAATTAAGCTACAAGGAGGCCTTGGTAACCAAATGTTTCAATATGCAATTGCTATTATTCTTGCCTTCAAAAATAGCGAAACACTGCTTATTGAAAATCGTTTTTTTGAAAATCAAAAAAAAAGTCCTGGTTTTACGCCAAGAAAATTTGAGCTTAATATTTTTAATAATAATTATGTTAAGGCTTCAAAAAAAGATTTAAGCACTTTTCGATCATTATCGTTGTTCTATAAATTTAAAAAAAAGATAGGTCTAAATTATCCGAAAGTATATAATGAACTCGATTTTGGATTTCAGCAGGATGTTTTAACCCTAAAAGCTCCTGTTTTCTTAAAGGGATATTTTCAAAGCTATAAATATTTTGAAGGGAATGAGAAATTGATAAAAAATGTTTTTTCATTTCGTGATTTAGAATTAGATTCAAAAAACAAAAAAATCTTTAATAAACTAAATAAGGAGAATTCTATTTCAATCCATATAAGAAGGGGTGATTATGTTAATGATAAAATTACAGAAAATTATCATGGCAGTTGCACTTTAGATTATTATTTAGAAGCTATAAAGTTTATAAAAGCAAAATATAAAAATGTTACTCTTGTTTTTTTTTCAGATGACTGTGATTGGGTAAAGGTCCAATTTAAAGATTTACCTTATTTAAAAATATTTATAGATCACAATAAAGATGAAAATAGTTGGAAAGACATGTTATTAATGAGTATATGTAAGCATAATATAATAGCTAACAGTACTTTTAGTTGGTGGGCCGCTTGGTTGAATAATAACCCAAGAAAAACAATTATTGCTCCAAAAAAATGGTATACCAATACAGAACTAAGTATAAGTGATTTAATACCTTCTCAATGGATAAGAATATAAAGTTAAGGCCATTAATAACGGTTTTAATGCCTGTATACAATTGCGAATTATATGTTAGTGAGGCAATTGAAAGTATCTTAAATCAGACTTTCGATGATTTTGAGTTTTTAATTATTGATGATGCATCCACGGATAAAACGGTTTCTATTATAAAATCATTTGAGGATCCAAGGATTCATTTAATAGAAAAACCCATAAATGTGGGCTACACAGATAGCTTGAATTTAGGTTTAAAAATAGCAAATGGTAAGTACATTGCTAGAATGGATGGTGACGATATTAGTTTGCCTGAACGATTTGCAAAACAAATAGCTTTTTTAGAAACCCATCCAGAAGTCGTATTATGCGGCGCTTGGTTAAATATTATAGATTCAAATAGGATTGTAAAATTACCGGAAAACCATACATCTATTAAATTAGCGCTATTAAAAGGAAATTGTATTGTACATCCAACCATAATGATGCGTAAACAAACTTTAGATGAGTTTTCCATTCGTTATGAACTGTCCAAAGAACCTGCCGAAGATTATGCGTTATGGGTCAAACTATTGCGTTTAGGTAGATTGCATAATTTGCAAGAAGTTTTGTTATATTATAGAAAACATGGCGCTCAAGTTTCTAGCAAACGGGCGAATGAACAACAAAAAAGTGCTTTATATACTAGAATACAACTATTAAAATATTTGGAATGTAATATGACTCTTAAAGAAACTGAAACCTTGAATAAAGTATTTTCAGAAGACTCTAATATTAGTTTTAACGAAATAGAAATATTCCAATCAATTATAGGTAAATTGTTGGTGTCAAATAGTTCTGAATTTTTTGAACCGAACGGTTTTAAGATTTATTTATTTAATATTGAAAATAGATTGATAAAAAGATATTTTTTTAACCGTGATACATACCCTATTTCAAATTTTATTCATTATTTAAAAATAAAAAACAAATTAGGTCTAAAAATAAGTACTAAAAAAGAAATAAAGCTATTTGCCAAATCAATTTTCCCATATAAATTAATGAATAGTTAGTAGATTTACCTACATTTTGTTGTTTTTATATTGAAGAACTAAATAGTATTCAATTTGTTTTAATAAGTTATAATTAATACTTTGAACATTGTATGAAAAAACTCTTATTCCAACTTGTAAATAAGTTAGGTTATAGAATTGTGAATAAAAAAAACGAAAGAGAAAATTTAGCTCTTCCTTTAAAAAAATATGACGTAAAACAACATTTTGAAATGTTATTTCGGTCAAAATATTATATTCATAATTTAGAAGATAAGTTTGAAAAATTGACAATTAAAGACCATAAAGAAGGTATTTTGGTTCAATTTTTAAATTTGAATATTTATGTAGAAAGTGAAGAGGAGTTTCATATTTTAAACGAAGTATTTGTTAGAAGAGATTATGATTTTATTTCAAATGACCAATCTATTTTAATTGATATTGGGGCAAATATTGGTATTACATCACTCTTTTTTTCAAGATTTGATTTTATTGAAAAGATATATGCTTTTGAGCCAGTAAAAGACACTTTTGATCAAGCCAAATATAATTTTAGTTTAAATAAATCGGGACAAAAGGTAGTTTGTCTAAAGAATATTGGATTAGGGTTTAATAGTCGAAAAGAGATATTTTTATATGATAAAAAATGGAAAGGAAATACAGGACTAAGAGGAATAGCTAGTCCAAGTTATGCTAATAATTCAAATACTTCGGAAAGAGAGGTGCAAATTGTAGATGCTTCTATTGAAATTAACGAAATATTAAAAGATAATCTTGGCAAAAAAGTAGTAATTAAAATGGATTGTGAAGGCGGAGAATATGAAATTTTAGAAAACCTTTATAAAACAGGAACAATAAATAATATTGACATATTGCTTTTAGAATGGCATGATAAGGGATCACAAATAATAGAAGAAATAATGATTAATTCTGGGTTTGATTATTTTTCAAAATCGTTTGATAATTTTTCAGGAATGATTTATGCGTTTAAAAAAAAGTAATTGATTTTTTAAATTAAATTATATGCTATTTAAAATATCTGTTATAATTCCAGTATATAACTGTGAGCGGTTTATAGAAAAAGCTATAATTTCTGTATTGGCTCAATCTGAAGTTTACGAAATTGTAGTGGTTAATGATGGTAGTACAGATGGCACCAATACCATTTTGGAGAGTTTACAAAGCAAAAACGATCGAATGAAGGTATGTTATCATCCTAAAGAAGTTAATCTAGGGCGATCCGCCAGTAGAAATTTAGGGATTAAAAATAGTTCTTGTAGCTATATTGCTTTTCTTGATGCAGACGATTATTATTTACCTAATAGATTCAAAAATGACAAAAAAATATTTTTGGATAATTCATATTGTGATGGTGTTTATAATGCAGTAGGTTTTCATTTTTATCGTGATACGGAAGATTCAGAGGCACAACATTTTAAACTAAATACTTTAACTCAAATAGTACATTCAGATAATCTTTTTGAAGCTCTCATATCGGGTAAGTTCGGTTATATACATCTTAATGGGCTAACTGTAAAAAAATCTGTTTTTAATGATATTGGTTTTTTCAATGAAGAATTAATTGTTGCTGAAGATTCAGATTTAATTTTTAAAATGGCTTTAATATGTCAATTGCAACCTAGTATTATAAATGCACCATTAGCAAAGAGAGGAATACATTATAATAATGTTTTTAATAGAGATGATTTATATCAAATTTTTAATATAAAAATGTACGAGTCTGTATTTATATGGAGTGGTAATAACAAAATTCCTTTAAGAAAAGTAGATGTATTATTAAAATGGATTTGGATATTTATTTATAAAGAAAAAAAGACGATGTTATATTATATAAAGCATTGGTTCTACTTGTTTTCTAAGACACCAAAATGGTTTTTTACAAAATTAAGTGTAAAATATTTTCCAATTGTGAGGCTAAGACAAAAACTTTTTCCTTTTTTGTTTAAGTAAAAAAAGTAATCAAAAACAATAAATGACCAAATTAACTATAATAACTGTTAATTATAATAACTGCGAAGGTCTTATGACCACTCTAGAAAGTGTTAAAAATCAATTATATCAGAATTTTGAATATTTAATAATTGATGGGGGCTCAACCGATGGTAGTTTAAAACTAATAGAAGAAAATAGTAGTTCTATTGATTATTGGGAAAGTGAATCAGATAAAGGTGTTTATCAAGCCATGAATAAGGGAATAAGGAAAGCGACAGGTGAATATTTGCTATTTTTAAATAGCGGAGATCATTTTTATAGTGATACAGTTTTACAACAAAATCATAATTTTTTAAAAGAAAAAGATATTATTTATTTCAATCTTCAGGTTATTGAAGGCAATAAATCCTATATTAAAAAATATCCTGATATTCTTTCTTTTTCATATTTTGTTACCGACACGCTACCTCATCCTGCTACATTTATTAAAAAAGAAGCATTTTTAAAAACAGAATTTTACAAAGAAGATTTTAAAATAGTTTCAGACTGGAAATTTTTTATTGATGCCATATGCAAATACAACCTCAGTTATAAAAAAATTAAAAATACTCTTTCCACTTTTTATTTAGGTGGGATGAGTTCTTATCCGGAAAATGTGAAAGTTATTTTTGATGAAAAACAGGAAGTTTTAAATTCAATTTATCCTGCTTATTTGCAAGATTTGGAAGAAGTAATTGCAAATAAAAACATTGTAAATACCTTAAGAGAATCTAGAATTATAAATTTGCTAGTTAAACTGAGATTTTTAAACAAGTTTTGAATATGAATGTATTAGTTTCCATAATAGTTCCTTGTTTTAATCAAGCTCATTTTTTGGGTGAAGCTTTACGGTCTGTTTTAAATCAAACTTATGAAAATTGGGAATGTATAATTGTAAATGACGGAAGTCCGGATAATACTAGGGAACAAGCTTTATTATGGTGTAATAAGGATAAGCGATTCAAATATTTAGAAAAAGATAATGGCGGCTTAAGTAGTGCTAGAAATGCTGGAATTAAAAATTGCGTAGGTGAATTTGTTTTACCATTAGATGCAGATGATATTATTGATGAAACATTTTTATCTAAACTCGTTCCTTTTCTAGAACTAGACAAATCATTAGCCATAGTTTCTTGCTATAGCAAGTTTTTCTTTAAGACTACCGAAAACATAATTCATGAGTTAAAACCAATTGGAACAACCTATCATGCAATACTTTATGAAAACAGTTTAATTGCGACTTCACTTTACAGAAAAAAATGTTGGGAAGAAGTTGGAGGCTATGATGAAAACATGAAAAAAGGGTTCGAAGATTGGGAGTTTTGGATAGCTATCACAAAACTTGGTTGGACCTATAAAGTTTTAGAAGAATTTTTATTTTTTTACAGGAAGCAAAAACAATCTATGTTAATTGATACCTTAGAGAATCACAGATTTACTAACATGGAATATGTATTTAAAAAGCATAAAGATATCTATTTGAAGCATCATGATAGTACCATAGATTATCTGTTGTATCTTTTAAAAAATAATAATAAAAAAGAATTAAAGTTAAAAAAATCTGTGCCATATATAATAGCTAAAATTTTGGCTAAACCGTTTAATCTATTCAAAAAATAGTATTGATATATTATGATTTCAGTTGTTATAAGAAATAAGAATCAAGATAAAGCACTTTCCTTTTTGCTTAAAAATTTGACTGAGCGCTATTTAGATGATATTGGTGAAATTATTGTTATTGATAATGTATCATCAGATAGGAGCGAAGCTGTTTCAAAAGAATACAATGCACAATTTGTGACCGTAAAAGAGTTTAGTTATGGTGGTAGTGCAAACTTTGCGGCCAATCAAACAAAGTTTCCTATAATCGTAATGTTTAGCGCTCATTCTTATCCTGTGAGTCATGATTTTTTCAAATTAATAAAACAAAAATTTGAGGCTAATCCGAATTTGGCAGGGTTGAGATGTCTGCATAGCCCAAATGATTATCAGAATTTTATTAATAAAATACCTGCAAAAGAAGACCCTAATAGATCAGGTTTGATTTTTTCAGGTTCGGCGTTTCGCAGAGCTGTTTGGGAAAAATATCTATTTAGAGAAGATGTTTCCACTTTCGAGGACAAAGAATGGACTGTTCGAGTATTAAGAGCAGGTTATGATATCGATTTTGTGCCTTCTGTTTTCTGTTACCAGATAAATAGAACTAAAAAGCAAATTCATTTTCGCTTTAAAAATGATTTGATCGGAAATTATCAACTATGGCATCAGGATGTAAGATTTTTTAGTGCCTTAAAAGGGCTTTTAATGTCAATTTTAATGCTGTTCAAATCCTTTTTTGTTGATTTTTATTATGCCATTAAACGATTTTTACACACTATAAAATTCATTATTAATAAACCAGAAAAATTTTGAGTTTTAAGGTTTCTGTAATTATACCATGTTTTAATCAAGCTCAATATATAGAAGAGACCTTAGCTTCTGTTCTTAATCAAACATACCCTAACTGGGAGTGTATTATAGTGAATGATGGTAGTACTGATAACTCAAAAGATATTGCAAAAAAATGGTGTGACAAGGATGAACGTTTTCAATATTTTTTCAAAGAAAATGGTGGATTAAGTAGCGCTAGAAATTTTGGATTAAGAAAAGCCAATGGAAAATATATTCAGTTTTTAGATTCAGATGATTTAATTAAGCGAGAAAAATTTTCAGAACAAGTTAAAGACCTTCAGGAAAGCGAAATAAGTATTTCCAATTATTTTTCATTTATTGATGGCACTAATGATACTGCACCTCACAGGTATTTATCACCGTTTTTATCTGAAGAAAATTATAAAAAAGAAGTAATTTTAGATTGGGAATATAGAAAATCAATACCTTGTCATTGCGTAATGTTTGAGAGCAGATTAATTTTTGAAAACAACTTAAGTTTTAATGAAAATTTGCCTAATCATGAAGACTGGGTGTTTTGGGTGCAGTTATTTTATTATTCAAAATCTATAAAGAATAATAAAAATGAGTTCGCATTATACAGAATCCATAATCACTCAATGAGTGTAGATTTTAAACTAATGAAGCAGGGTTTTTTAAAGGCTTCAAAAATATTAGAAGTTTTTTTTAAAAGTGAAAATAATATTGAATTTGTTAAGTTATCAAAAGAAAAATATAAAGAAATATATCATAAAAATAGAGAGTCATTTATTAATCAAATAAAATCCAAAATCTATTCTAAATTAGCTTATTGTTACCGATATGTCAGAAAAAATTAAACCAATAGCCATTTACCTTCCTCAATTTCATCCCATACCAGAAAATGATGCATGGTGGGGAAAAGGGTTTACGGAATGGACAAATGTTACCAAAACAATGCCTAGGTTTGAAGGACATTATCAACCGCACTTACCTGCAGATTTAGGCTTTTATGATTTAAGATTGGAAGAGGCACGATTAGGACAAGAAGCGTTGGCCAAAGCATACGGAATTCATGGTTTTTGCTACTATCATTATTGGTTTAATGGTAAAAAGATGCTATTTGAACCACTAGATAGAAAGCTAAAAAACGGGAAAGAAGATTTTCCTTTTATGATGTGTTGGGCTAATGAAGATTGGACTAGAGCATGGGAAGCTTCGGAAAATAAATCCTTACTAAAACAAGAATATGGTTTTGAGGATGATTTGAATCATATTCAGCACTTATTAACTTATTTTAAAGATTCAAGGTATATAAAAGTTAACGATAAGCCTGTGTTTATTGTGTATCGCCCAGAGTTGTTTCCTGATATAAAAAAAACAATTAAAATATGGAGAGATGAAGCCAATAAAGCTGGATTACCAGGATTGTATTTAGGATATGCTCAAAAATCACAATTAGAATTTTTATCAGCAGGCTTTGACTTCGGATTTGACTTTCAACCTAATTTTGGAAGATTACCAAAACCAATAACTAATCACACGTTAAAAAGAATAAAGAGTAAGGTGTTTTCAAAAATGGGGTTTCGAGCGAACGGGATATCTACAGTTTATGATTATGAAGATTATGCGAATATTCAAATTAGAGAAGAATTTCAAGCACCTATTTATCCTGGTATTACTCCTATGTGGGATAATTCCCCAAGAAAAAACAAGGCCTTTATTTTGCATAAATCTTCTCCAGAAAAATATAAAAAGTGGTTGTATTATATCAAAAAAAAATATCCTTGGAATAAAGTTCCAGAAAATTTTGTTTTCATTAACGCGTGGAATGAATGGGCTGAAGGCAATCACTTAGAACCTTGCCTGAAGTGGGGAACAAAATATCTCGAAATAACTAAAGAAGTTTTAAAATAATGTCTGCAATAAAGGTTAGTATTTTCATGCTTACTTATAACCAAGAGCAATTTATTTCTCAAGCGATAGATAGTATTTTGATGCAAATAACTAATTTTAATTATCAATTAGTTATTGGAGAGGATTGCAGTACAGATTCCACTAGATTCATATGTGAATCATATGCAAAACGACACCCCATAAAAGTGAAACTCTTGCCAGCTTTAAATAGTAATATAGGATTAATAGATAATTACTTCAGAACTATCAAGGCTTGCGATGGTGAATTTATAGCAATTTGTGATGGTGATGATTATTGGATTGACAACAATAAACTGCAAAAACAGGTTGATTTTTTAGAAGCAAATTTAGATTGTAATATTATAGGCACAAATTATAAAAGGCTTTACAGTAAAGGTCAATTCGAAATTGTCGAAAAAGTAATGAACAAACGCATTTATTATTTTGATGATTTAGTTTTTGAAAACCCAATAACGTCTGTAACTGTGATGTTTAGAAATATTCAGAAGAATGACCCAATCCCTAATTGGATTAGAGAATTCCCTTATGGTGATTGGCCTACTTATCTTTGGACTTTAAAGAACTCGGGAGATATCCGATTTTTACAAGATGTAACTGCGGTTTACAGAACAGATATTGGTATTTCTTCAAAAATTAGAAAAAAGCACAGTGAAACGGCAAAGGTTAATTTACAAATTCTCGAATCTCTGTTAGCAGACCCTAATTTTTCACATAAAATAGAAGTGGTTAAAGAAAGTTTATTCGAACATAAAAAAAGTTTAATGGCTTGTTATAACAGAGAAAATCAATATTTTAAGGCTTTAAATGTTTTATTGAGAACTGCTTTTTCAGATGCTAAAGTATTTCATCTGATTAAATTTTATACTTACTCACTAAATCAATCATTTAAATAAAATTTATGATAACTATTGTTTTAACAAATAGGAATAGAGATTTAGATTTAGTTAAGTGTTGTTTAGCTTCATTTGATACTCAGACAAACAATAATTTTAAAATAATCCTTGTTGATTATGGTTCAAGAGAATCAAATCTAAAAGATTTAAAAGTATTAGTAAGTCAATATCCATCTATTAAATTTATTTCTTGCGAAACTTCAAAACAGTTATGGTGTAAGTCTAGAGCAATAAATATTGTTTTAAAACAATGCAAAACTTCCTATTTTTTTGTTGGTGATATTGACATGATTTATCATCCAGAATGTATCGAAAAACTCCATCAGCTAAAAAGTAAAGCCGATGCTATATATTTTCAAGTAGGATTTTTATCGGAAGGGGAATCTAGAAAGAATAAACAATTTAATGATTATGAGTTAAATTTTAAGTCTACTGGCGAGGCCACAGGAATTACCTTATTCAAAACTAAAATATTACAATCTATTAACGGATATGATGAATTTTATCATGGTTGGGGGAGTGAAGATACCGATGTGCATGTAAGATTGATAAATGCTAAGAAATCGCTATTTTACTATGATAAAGCGATATTGATGCTTCATCAATGGCATCCTAAAACTTACAGAAGTAAAAAAAGTACAGAGCCTTACCATTCTTTTCTAGAAAAAATAAATCAAAAATATTTAGCTTTTACAAAAGAAAGTGGCAAAACAAAAGCAAATAATAAATTTGAATGGGGCCATTATGATTTTGATTCTTATCGATTTCTTGAAAATATAGATGTTGAATACAATGTAACTAATGAGTTATCTGATGTTAAGGGATTTATTTACAATGTTTTATTGAGCGTTTCTGACAAAGTTATATCTGTTACTGTGAAAAACCATAAGGAATATAATACGCTTAAACATCATTTGAAAAACACTTTGAATAAAAAAGTTAAAACGTTTTTAGATTTGCAAGACGTAAATAATACTTTATTAGAAACCATTATAACAAATTGTAGGAATGCGCCTTACGATTATGTTTTTGATAAGCATGCAAATCAAATATCGTTAATTATTAAACTGTAATTATAAATTAATGAAAATACTAATGGTGTCAATGAATTCCATCCATTTTGAAAGATGGACAGAGCAATTAAAAGACACAGGGCATGAGATTTATTGGTTTAATGTAAGAGATGGTGGCTATTCTCACAAACTATCTTGGGTAAAGCAAATTGTAGGCTGGAAGCATAAATACCCTAATTTTAAAGGACGAACTTTTATTAAAAAAAGTATTCCATGGCTTTATGAAAAATTAGGTTTTATATTCACAAATAATACCGAGAAAGCTTTTGAGAAATCTATTCTAGAAATTAAACCAGATGTAGTGCATAGTTTTGTGCTTTATATTTCCTGTGTACCTATTTTAACAGTAATGCAGAAGCATTCAGATATAAAGTGGATTTATTCATCTTGGGGGAGTGATTTGTTTTATTTTCAACATCATACTGATTATTTAAAAAATATAAAAAGTGTTTTGCCTCGGGTTAATTTTTTGTTTACGGATTGTAAAAGAGATGTGGCACTGGCTAAAAAATATGGGTTTAATGGCGAATTATTAGGTGTTTATCCCGGGGGTGGAGGTTATCCAATTGAAGATTTTAAGCAATATTTGTTTCCTTTAAAACAAAGAAATACTATTCTAGTTAAAGGATATCAAGGGCGTTCAGGTCGAGCAATTAATGTACTTAAGGCTATTATTGAACTTTCAGATAGACTTAAAAAATTTCCTATTGTCGTTTTTGGTGCCGATAAAGAAGTTGAAGATTTTATTAAAAATAGTCATCTTAATAGTAATTTAGATTTTACAATCTATTCGACGTCGAAATTTTTGTCGCAATTAGAAATTATTAAGCTCATGGGGGAAGCTTTAATTTATATTGGAAATAGTAATTCAGATGGTATGCCTAATACTTTACTTGAAGCAATAATTATGGGTGCATTTCCTATTCAATCTAATCCAGGAGGTGCAACCTCAGAAATTATCGAGCACAATAAAAATGGCTTATTGATTAATGACTGTGATGATGTAAAGTCTATAGCAGGATTAATAAATACGGCAATAAATGATGAAACTTTGAGATTATCTGCATTTAGAATTAATCAAAATGAAGTCAAACCGAATTTAAATAGAGAAGAGATTACTAATCGCGTAATTTTAAATTATAACTCAATTATTAATTGAGGTTTTTAAATTTACATTTTTAAAAAAACAAACTGTATTTTAGCAAAATAGCCAGAATATTAACATTATATAGATGAAAACAATAGGTTTTATACCACTTAGAAAAGGATCAAAAAGTATCCTTAATAAAAATAAACGAAAAATGGTTGGAAGACCATTATTTACTTGGGTTTTAGGTGAAGCTATTTTTTCTAATCTTGATGAAATTATTGTTTATACGGATGATGAAAGTATTATTGATTTTATTGTAAAAGAATACCACTGGACTAAAAAGGTTAAAGCCTTAATGCGAAGCGAATCAAGTGCTAGTGATACTGCATCGACAGAATCTGCAATTATAGAGTTTTGTGAGTCTATTGAATATGATTTTGATACTTTTTGTTTACTACAGGCTACATCACCCTTTACTAAAAAAGAAGATATTAATACATGTTTGTCTAAATTAGAAGATGGTTTTGACTCTGCTTTAACTGTGGTTAATACACATCGTTTTTTATGGAATAAAAATGCAAAACCAATTAATTATAATCCACTTAAAAGACCACGACGTCAAGATTTTGATGGGTTGTTAGTTGAAAATGGAGCGGTTTATACAGTTACAAAACAAGCGTTAAAGAGAAATAAAAATAGAATTGGGAATAAAACAGCGGTTGTTAAAATGCCAGAAGAATCTTTATTGGAAATTGATAGTGAATATGATTGGGTAGCTGTAGAAAGTTTATTAATAGAAAGACAGAAAAGAGCAAAGGAATCTAAAAAAATAACACATTTTGTATTAGATGTTGATGGTGTTTTTACTGATGGTACTATTACGTACAATAAAGAAGGTGAGCACACCAAAAATTTTGATATGCGCGATGGTATGGGACTCGAAATTTTAAGACAGTTTGATATTGAGATATTGATTATGACTTCAGAAAACTCTCAATTGGTTGCAAAACGCATGGAGAAATTGAAGATAGAGCATGTTTATCTTGGTGTTAAAGATAAATATACGTTACTAAAAAATATCACTGTAAAAGCCGAGATTTCTTTTAACAACGTGGCTTATATTGGCGATGATATTAATGATTTATCAAACATCTGCAGTGTAGGTTGGTCTTTGGCTCCAAATAATGCGACAGATATTGTAAAAGCTCATGCCGACGTAGTGCTTTCAAAAAATTCTGGTGCTGGAGCAATACGTGAAGCTTGTCAATTCATCAAGAATTATAATAAAAGATTTTAAAAACACCTTATTTCTTTATGAATACTTATAAAAAACCATATATAATTGCTGAAATTGGTTGCAACCATAAAGGTGATATGGAGATAGCTAAAGAACTTATTAAAGTCGCAAAAATTTTTTGTAATGTTGATGCTGTAAAATTTCAAAAGAGAAATAACAGGGAGTTATTGACAGAAGATCAATTTAATCAACCACATCCCAACCCACAGAACTCTTATGGAGAGACTTATGGTGCTCACAGAGAATATTTGGAGTTTAATATTAATCAACATCAAGAACTAAAATCGTATTGTGAAGAAATAGGGATTACATACTCAACCTCCGTATGGGATTTAACTTCTGCTAAAGAAATAGTGTCGCTTAACCCTAAGTTTATAAAAATACCATCTGCATGCAATAATAATATTGAAATGTTAGAGTGGTTATGTGATAATTTTCAAGGTGAATTACACATTTCAACAGGTATGACTACCAAGTCTGAGATTGAAGATTTAGTAAAACTTTTTAAAAGTAAAAGTAGAAATAAAGACTTAGTAATATACAATTGTACATCTGGTTATCCAGTGCCATTTGAAGATGTTTGTTTGTTGGATATAAATATTTTAAATGAGCTTTATGGTAAGGATGTAAAACATATTGGTTTTTCTGGACATCATCTAGGTATTGCCGTAGATGTTGCAGCTTATACGTTAGGCGCTAATATTATTGAAAGGCATTATACAATTGATAGAACATGGAAAGGAACAGACCATGCGGCCTCTTTAGAACCAATGGGTTTACGTAAATTATCAAGAGATGTCAATGCTGTTTATAACGCATTACAGTTTAAAAAACAAGATATTTTGCCAATTGAACAAGTGCAACGCGATAAATTGAAAAATCAAAAAGTTTAACATGTTTTCATCGGATAAGATTAGGTTATTTTGGTGGAATGAAATAAAGATGCAAGGTAAGTCGAAAGAAAATTATGGCGACCTAATGGGTAAATATCTTGTTGAAAAAATATCTCAAAAAGAAGTAATTTGGAGTAAGCCTTCAAAGTTCTCAATACGCGATTTGTTTAGTCCCATTTATGTTACTATTGGTAGTGTTTTAACAAACGTAAATCACAAATGTATTATTTGGGGTAGTGGTATAGTATCTAAAGCTTACCCCATAAAAAAAGCAAAGTTCTTAGCGGTTAGAGGCCCTCAAACAAGAAGCCATTTGTTAAGTCAAGGTTATGACGTGCCTGAAGTTTACGGTGATCCAGCATTATTAATGCCAAAATATTATAATCCTAAGATTGATAAAGAATATGCATTTGGTGTTATTCCGCATTATAGCGATTATGACAAAATAAAAGATTTTTATAAAGATGAAGATTCAATTTTGTTAATTGATTTAATGACGAATGACGTTGAGAAAACTACGAATGCATTTTTAAAATGTAATAAAATTGTATCATCATCATTGCATGGTGTTATTGTAGCGCATGCTTATGGTATTCCTGCAGTATGGCAAAAATTTTCTAACAATGTTTTTGGAGATGATATAAAATATCAAGACTATTTTGAATCGGTGAGAATACCAAGTTATAAATTCGATATTGTTAATGTGAAAATAAATTTTAAGAATTTAGAAGCCCTTTTTGAAAAGGCAGAATCGCTACCTAATAAAAAGATATTAGACGACTTGTGTTTTAAGCTAATTAACGTTTGTCCATTTAAGGCATAAATTATTAAGTAAAAAATCATTATTAAAATATGGGAAACGTATTAAAAATGAAATTATATGCTTTAAAAATGAAAGCCAAAAAGCGAGCCATAAAATATCTTATGGCGGACAGCTTTTATTTTAAACAAAAAGGATATTGCCCATGTTGTGATAAAGACGTTTGTTTCGAGTCTAGAAGTAGTTGGTTAAGAGACTATTTTTTATGCAATAATTGTCAATCAATACCAAGAGAAAGGGCTTTAATGCTGGTTATTGAAAAATATTATCCTAATTGGAAAGATTTAGACATACATGAGTCTTCCCCAGGAAATAGAGGAGCAAGTTTAAAATTAAGAAATAATGCTTCAAAGTATCTTGCTTCCCAGTATTTTCCGAATAAACCATTGGGAACTAAAGTAGAAAATTGGTTAAATGAAGATTTGGAACAGCAAACTTTTAGGGATGAGTCTTTCGATTTAGTAATCACTCAAGATGTTATGGAACATGTTTACAATCCTGAAAAGGCATTTTTTGAAATTTCAAGAACCTTAAAAAAAGGAGGTGCCCATATATTTACAGTTCCGCTTGTAAACAAGCATAAGAAATCCGAAATTTGGGCAACTAAGGATAATCATGGTAAACCTATTTTTATAAACAAGCCGGAATGGCATGGTAATGTTGTAGACCCAAACGGATCTCCTGTGACGATGCATTGGGGATTCGATATTGTCGATTTTATTGAAGAAAAAAGTGGTCTTAAAACAATTATAGAGCATATTGATGATTTGAAGTATGGTATAAGAGCAGAGTTAATCGAAGTATTAGTTAGTCAAAAATAATAATGAAGAAAAAAGTATTCGTTTTTTTTCCAGACGGTGTTGGTCTAAGAAACTTTGCATTTACAGATTTTAAGAGCATAGGTGAAAATATGGGTTTCGATATTACATATTGGAACAATACGATTTTTTCTCTCAAAGATAATTTAGGGTTTAACGAAATTAAGATAGAAGACCACGCCGTACACCCATTATTACCTATATATTCCAGAGCAAGAAAACGTTCAGAATTAAATGTTTCTAGAGATAAATTTAATGATAAAGTTTATCTAACTTATAAATTTCCTTTTAATTATAAAGGACTGAAGAACATTTTTAAAAGTTTATATGCTAAATGGTTAATAGGCTTGTATTCCTCGGAAAAAGGAATAATTAAGTTGAAAAATAAAATAAATAAATTAGAACGTTCAACTTCTAAATACGAGTATTGTAAAGCCCAATTAGTAGCTCATCAACCAGATTTAGTGTTTTGTACCACACAACGTGCAACACAGTCTATAAGCGCTTTATTGGCAGCCAAAGATTTAGGGATCCCAACTGTGGCTTTCGTTTATTCATGGGATAATGTGCCAAAAGCTATGCAAGTGGTCGAAACCGATTATTATTTTGTTTGGAGTGATTTGATGAAAAAACAAGTACTTCAATACTATCCGTTTGTTAAAGAAAATCAAGTTTTTGTTACGGGAACACCTCAATTTGAGCCACATTATAATGTATCTTTAAAGGTATCTAGAGCAACTTTTTTTAAAACATATAATTTAGATGTTAATAAAAAGTACATCTGCTTTTCTGGGGATGATGAAACAACTTCACCTTTGGATCAGTATTATTTAGAAGATTTAGCTCAGGCTATTAGAAGTTTAAATGATAAAGGAGAAAATTTAGGCATCATTTACAGAAAATGCCCCGTAGATTTTACACCTAGATATAATTCAGTAATAGAATCAAATAAAGATATTATTGAAGTTTTAGACCCTATCTGGAAACAAGTAGGTAGTCAATGGAATCAAGTATTACCAACACCTGAAGATTTTAAAATGCTATACAATGTATGTGAACATAGCGAATTTGTTACTAATGTATGTTCTTCAACAGTTTTTGATTTTGTAGCACATAACAAGCCATGCATTTATTATAATTATGAGCAGCCTCAATTAAAAAAGGGGATTCGTGATATTGGCCAGAATTACAAGTATGTCCACTTTAGAAGTATGCCATCACAAGATGCAGCTGTTTTTTGTACAGATAAAAAAGATTTAGAAGGATTGGTAAAGCAAATTTTAGATGGTAAATTATCAAATGTAGAAATTTGCAAGGAATGGTATGAGATTGTGGCTGGTGAAAGACCTACTGAAGCTTCAAAAAAAATATGGCAGACTATTGAATCAATTTTGAAATGAAAATAGGGTTTATAACATCTGAATATCCTCATCCACAGGTTAAGCATGCAGCAGGAATAGCTACAAGTATAAAAAACCTGGCTGTTGCATTGACTAAAAAAGGAGTAGGTGTTATAGTGTTTGTATACCACCAAGATGAATCTTGCATTGTACATGATGAAAACATCGAAATTCATCTCATAAAAAAAGTAAATTATAATTTATTTACTTGGTATTTTTACCGGAAATATGTCCAGAAGTACATTAATAAAATAGTTAATGTAAAAAGTATAGATATCTTAGAGGCTGCTGATTGGACAGGTATTACGGCTTTTATGTATTTTGATGTACCTTTATTAATAAGATTTCATGGAAGTGATGCTTATTTTTGTAAGTTAGAAGGACGACAACAAAAAATCAAAAATTATGTTTTTGAAAAATTAGCTTTAAAAAAAGCGAAACTCTTTATTGCGCCAACAAGTTTTGCAGGCGAAGAAACACAAAAGATTTTTAATTTAAACCGTAATAAAATAAAAACAATACATTATGGTTTACGTTTAGATGATTTTTCTAATGAAACACCTTTGGTTTACAACAGAAATACAATTCTTTATATTGGGACCATCATCAGAAAAAAAGGGGTTTTGGAACTTGCTAAAATATTCAATAAAGTGATTTTAGAAAATCCAATCGCACAATTAATTTTAATAGGAAATGATTCGCCAGATTTAAAAACTGGTTCCTCTTCCACTTATGCATTAGTAGAAAGCCTGTTTTCTAATGAAGCTAAAAATCAAGTAAATTACTTGGGAAAGATTCCTTATTCCGAAGTGAAAAAGCATATTAAAAACGCCCATGTTTGTGTATTTCCGAGTTTTGCTGAAACCTTAGGAATGGTTACTATTGAATCAATGGCAATACAAAAACCAGTTGTAAATACATGTATTGGTTGGGCAAAAGAGCTTATCGAAGATGGGGTTAATGGGTTTTTAGTACATCCTTTAGAAACTGATAAGTATGCAAAACGAATACTAGAACTCTTAAATGATGATATATTATCTAATAAAATGGGCATTGCAGCACGAAAAAAAGTGGAAGATGTGTTCGATATTGATAAAATTGTAGATTTAAATATAAATTATTTTAAGTCTATTATTAAATGATTTATATAATACATAAAAACAACGAAGCACTTAAAATACTTGATAGCCAGTTTCAGGCAATCGATTTTGACATAACTAGGTCTATTAAAACAACAATTTTTAAATTAGCTGAAAAGTTTCCAGAGGAAAAAATTATCTGGTGTCATGAAGCCTATGAAACAATTATAAATGAAGCTCAAATTGGTTTAATTTTTCATCATAAATTCATATTAGCTTCTTACAAGATTAGCAAGCACAACTTTATTCCAGATACAATTGGTTACATAGATCAATCGGTATTTTTAAATGTAAAGAAAGATGTGTCTTACCCAACTTGGCTAATGAGTAGCGACATTGGTGGTGTTTCATCTCAATTTTTAAATTCAATTTCGAATGAAAATATTAGGTCGGATAATTTTGATTACTTTTTAAATTCTATGGCAAAAATAGCCATGATTCAGGGATTATTTTGCTATTCTGAACCTAATTTATTAAAAAGTAAACCTTCAGTTATAATTGAAGGAAATCGAAGTTCTAATTATCAGTTGTTCCAATTTGTTAAACAGCATTATAAATGGGTTTGGGTTTGGATGCTCGCACTTTGTTTCTTTATTTACGAAAAAAAAGTTGTATTATTCCCTTTATTAAAATCACTTTCTTATAAAAGATTGAATTTTAAAATAAAAGAAGTAGATATACATTCTAAAAAGCAAGTCGTAGATTCGAATGAAATTGATGTTATCATTCCAACTTTTGGAAGAAAAAAATATTTACATGATGTTTTAAAGGATTTGTCCTGCCAAACATTACTGCCTAGAAATGTCATTATTATTGAACAAAATCCTTTACAATGTAGTATTTCAGAGTTAGATTTCTTGAAAACAGAATCTTGGCCTTTTAATATAGATCATTTGTTTACTCATCAAACAGGTGTATGTAATGCTAGAAATCTGGCATTAAAAAAAGTTTGCAGTGAATGGGTTTTTTTTAGTGATGATGATTGTAGATTTGATAATGATTTAATTGAAAATGCGTTGAAAACTGCACAACAATATGGTGTTTTAGCAATTATGACTGCTTGTCTTCAAAAGGGCGAAAAATTGCTTTTTAATAATATTCATCAGACCGGTATTTTTGGTTCAGGTAATAGTTTTGTAAAAACAAAGTTTTTAAAAAATTTGAGTTTTGACATGGCCTTGGAATTTGGATATGGCGAAGATTTTGATTTTGGTATGCAATTGCGAAACAATGGAGTTGATATTGTTTATTCTCCAGATATTAAAATTACACACTTAAAAGCGCCCTTTGGAGGCTTTAGGGCTCCAGTAAATCATTTATGGGATAATGACCATATTCAACCAAAGCCTTCGCCTACCATTTTGTATACATTTTTAAAACATTATACTGAAAAGCAACTGTTAAATTATAAATTAGTTTTGTTTTTAAGATTGATTAGAAAAGAATCAATTTTTAATTATTACTATTTTTTTAAGGAATTTAAACTGAAATGGAATGCCAGTTTATTTTGGGCGAAAAAATTATAATTTATGAAAAAAAGCAAACCGGTAATTAGTATTCTTATTACACATTACAACAGGCCAACAGATTTATTGCAGTGTGTTAAAGCTGTACATAAGGCGAACATTGCAAATTATGAAGTTGTTGTTAGCGATGATGGCAGCACTATCGAAAACATAAAAATAATTGAAACCTATAACATCGACAAGTTAATTTTATCAGATGTTAACAACGGTCTCGCGGCTAATATAAATAAGGGGCTTAAAGCCTGCACAGGCCAATATGTAATATATTGTCAAGAAGATTTTATGATTAAACCGGAAATTAATGATATAATGTCGGAATGTATCAATTTGCTAAAAAGTAAAAAGGCAGATTTGATCCGGTTTTCTTCTTATTTTCAATTCAATAAATTGATATGGTTAACAGAAACTATTTCAATAATTCCTAAGTTTTCATTTTATAATTTTACACAAAATTATTATCGATATAGCGACCACCCTTTCATAACCAAAAGAAGTTTTTACGAAACATACGGTTATTATCTCGAGAATACATCAGGACGCTACGGAGAAATGGAATATGGAATTAGAATTTGTAATACTTCTGCAAAAATAGCTATTACTAATATTTCTTATGCTTCAACAGTTGAGGGAAGTCAATCTATTTTAATTAATGAGTTTGCCTCAAAAAAGCTAAAAGTGAAATTTAATAAGTCATTTATAAAAATCGCTAGGGCAATTCGATTGTATTTTGAATGGGTATTTTACGACAGAAAAAGAAGAGGTTTAATTACATATAGAAATGGCAGAAAACAAGATTGAAACTCATGCTTAAACTATATACAGATCAAACATTTTTAATAGAATCTCATCGAAAAACAGTTTTCCCGTTGCTTTTCGATTTGTACTTTCTGGAGGATGAAGAATTATTGGAATATTATATATTAACCTCCGATATTTCTGCGAGCGATATAGTTGTGTTTCCTATTGATTATTCATTATTTGTAAAATTTACTAAAGCCTTTAATAATCTGAGAAAATTAGCAAATAAGTTTAATAAACCCATTTGGATTTACACTGCTGGCGACTATGGTTTTACAACCTATATTAAAAACTGTTATACGTTTAGATTGGGAGGATTTGATAATAAACTCAATAGCTATACATTTATAATGCCTTCTTTTGTAAATGATCCTTATTTGAATGTTTTATCGGTAGGTTTTTCTATTTTAAAAAAAGAAAATAGGCCAAGTATAGGATTTGTTGGTCACGCAAAACCTGGATTTTTAAAATACTTAAATGAATTATTAAATTACTTAAAATATAAATTGAGAAGAACTTTCAATTTAATTTTGGCTGATTCTCAAGCTTTTTATCCATCAAGCATAAAGCGAGCGTACCTTTTACATAAATTGCAGATATCAAAATCTTTAAATACCAACTTTATTTTAAGAAATAGTTACAGGGCTGGAGTTCAAAATAATGCAGAAAGAAAGATTTCAACTCTTGAGTTTTATAACAATATATTCAATAATGCTTACACGTTTTGTAGTAGAGGTGTTGGTAATTTTTCTGTACGTTTTTATGAAACCTTAGCCACCGGAAGAATTCCTATTTTATTAAATACTGATTGTCGATTACCTTTAAATGATTTAATTGATTGGAGTAAACATATTGTAATTCTAGATGAAAGTAAAGAGGATTCTTTAACAAACCAAATATTGGATTTTCATGATTCAAAAACTATTAAAGAATTTGAAATTCTTCAAAAAAGTAATAGAGAACTTTGGGAAACACATTTAAATCGCCCATCATTTTTTATACAAATACACCATGAATTTTTGAAAAAATTAACTACGCATGGATAAAAAGTTTTCACTAATTATCTGTACATATATGCGGCCACAACCACTTTTAAAGTTGTTGGAATCTGTACGATTTCAAACTGTTTATCCTAATGAGATTCTAATAATTGATGGCTCAACGAATAATAAAACTCAAACCATCTTACAAGATAATTCATTTAAATGCTTAAAATATTATAAAGTAGATAATGCCAACAGGGGATTAACAAAACAACGAAATTTTGGAATTAATAGGGTTAATGATAACTCAGAAATTATATGTTTTTTAGATGATGATACAGTTTTAAATCCCGATTATTTTGAGGAATTATTGAAAACTTATCAAATTCATCCCGATGCATTTGGTGTAGGGGGCTATATTGAAAATGAAACTAATTTTAAATATGTCGGTTACAATTATAAACCTAAGATTAATGAGTTTTATTATGATGGATGGAAAAGAAAAGATGGTAGCCGATTTGTAATTAGAAAGAAATTAGGGTTAGCTCCTGATTGTTCTCCTGGTTTTTTACCTAGTTTTTCACATGCTCGAAGTATTAGTTTTTTACCACCAAGCAATAAGATATATGAAGTGGAATTATTAATGGGCGGAGTTTCTTCCTTTAAAAAAATAGTTTTTGAAACATATCAGTTTTCTACTTATTTTGAAGGCTATGGTTTGTATGAAGATGCCGATTTTTCACTTCGATTAGCTAAATCAGGCAAAATATACCTGAATACAGCCGCGAAATTAAAACATTACCATGAAGACTCAGGAAGGCCTAATCAATTTAATTATGGCCTTATGGTAGTTCAAAATGGATGGTATGTATGGCGAGTTAAAAATCCGAATCCCTCATTAAAAGATAAAATGAAGTGGCATGCTATTACGGTTTTGTTAATAATGATTAGATTTAGCAATACCTTAACATTGTCAAATAAAAAACAAGTGTTTTCCGAAGCTATAGGAAGGACTATTGGTTGGTTTAAAGTTTTAATAAATTAAAAAATGGTAATTGTTATAATTACACATGTGCCTCATAAAATATTTCATAGGGAAATTTTTGCTTATGCCCCGTACGTACGCGAGATGAATTTGTGGTTTAAATATGTTAATAAGGTTGTGCTCATAGCTCCTAAAGTTGAAACTAAACCAACTCCAATCGAAATACCCTATAAACATGATAATATTCTGTTCCATACCATTAATTCAGTAGAATTTACTTCGTTTAAATCAAGTGTAATTTCAGTAATAAAAATTCCGTCAATTATCTGGACTATTTTTAAAACTTGTAAAAAGGCAGATCACATACATTTGCGCTGTCCTGGAAATATCGGGTTATTTGGGTGTTTTGTTCAAGTTTTTTTTCCTAAAAAACCTAAAACTGCTAAATATGCTGGAAATTGGGATCCCAATGGCAAGCAACCTTTTAGTTATAAACTACAAAAATGGATTTTGAGCAATACTTTTTTAACTAAAAATTCGCAGGTTTTAGTTTATGGCGATTGGAATAATCAAACAAAAAACATCAAACCATTTTTTACGGCGACATATTCTAATTCTGAAATTGAACCTGCTGAAATAAGAGATTATTCAAATGAAATAAAATTTGTATTTGTTGGTAGTTTAGTCCAAGGAAAACGTCCATTATTTACCATTAGAATAGTAGAAGCATTGAAGAAGCAAGGAAAGAAAGTTAGTTTGGATATTTACGGTGATGGTGTATTGAAAAACAGTTTGAATCAATATGTTTCCAAAAACAAATTAGATGGTTTTATAAAACTTCATGGTAATAAAGAGATTTCTGTGGTTAAAACTGTTTTAAAAACTGCACATTTTTTAATATTACCTTCAAAATCGGAAGGTTGGCCAAAAGCAGTTGCCGAAGCTATGTTCTATGGAACTATTCCAGTTACAACTTCAGTTTCGTGTATTCCATTTATGTTAAATTTTGGTGAAAGAGGCATTATAATTAATCCAGATGTACAAAGTGCTTTAGAAAGTATAAATAAAGTTATAAATGATAGCAAATCCTTAAAAAGGATGAGTAAATTAGCTGCAACTTGGTCGCAACAGTATACCTTAGAGGTTTTTGATGAAGAAATTAGTAAATTGCTCAATAGATCATATTAATAGATAGGATTAGATGTATTCGGAAGGAATTTATTTTAAAAACCAGAGCAGACACGCAGAGGACAGTAAATATAAAGTAGGAGCAATAAAAAAAATATTAATAAAATATTTAAATAATAATAATTTTCAACTTAAGTCTTACGCAGATGTTGGATGTGGTTCAGGTGAAATAATAAAATTATTAGGTAAGGAGCTTAAACAAAAATTTAAAACTCTTCAAGTTTTAAAGGGGTTTGATGTTTCTCCACATGTTGAAAAGCTTACTAATGATGGAGTTGAATTTATTAATAAAGATTTCACAAAAACAAATGAAATTTTTGACTTGGTTACTTTAAACGATGTTTTTGAACATATTCCAAATCCTACATCATTTTTGAATGAAGTAGGAAGGCGAAGCAAACTTGTAGTGATGCATATTCCGCTTGAAAACTGTTTGTCAGTAAATATTAGAAATTTACAAAAAAAAAAGATAAAAGACCCTGGACATTTGGTTTTTATGGATATTAATTCAGCAATCAATATTGTAGCACTTTCAGGGTTGAAGATTATTGACTTTGAATTTTCAAAAGACTGTCTAAAAGCACCATCCAATAATATTACTATTTTGCAAAAAATTACTTATCCATTTAAAGTTGTTTTATTGAATCTAAATCCATATTTATATTCAAAAATATTTGGAATTAGTATAGTGATATTAGCGGAAGGACTTAAATAAAAAATGAAAAGTTCTTATAAGATACTTCAAATAGTTGATTCACTTGAAATTGGTGGATCAGAGCGAATGAGTGTAAATATATATAATTCGCTTACTTCTAATAATATTGAAAACTGTTTAGTTGTAACAAGAAAATCTGGTCCTTTATTTAGTTTTATATCAGAAAATAAAAATGTCTTTTTTTTAAACAAAAAAGGAGTTTATGACTGTCACGCATTCTTTAATCTTATTAAGAAAATTAAAAAATATAATCCGTCTGTAATTCATTCACATCAGACTTCAATTTATTGGAGTTTTATAATTAAATTAATGTTTCCGAAAATAACTCTTATTTGGCACGACCATTGGGGTAACAGTGATTTGCTAAAGAATTCTGATAGAAAAATAGTTAAATATTTTTCTTTTTTAATAGACGGTGTTATTTGTGTAAACGAGAAAATAAAAAAATGGAATATTAGGAATTTAAAATTGAACATGGAATTTATTACTTATATCCCTAATTTTCCTCTATTTAAAAATATTGAAAGAAAAAAAACTAATATACCTACTATTGTATGTGTTGCAAATATTAGAAGTCAAAAAGATCATCCAAATTTATTGAAAGCTTGTTCAATTTTGAAAGAACAAGAAGTTAATTATAAAATTTTATTAGTGGGTTCGTTGGAAGATCTTTACTGGGTAAAAAAAATAAAAAATTTGATTAATGAGTATAATCTTAATAAAAATGTGGTCCTTTTAGGGCCTGTTACAGATATTTGTGAGGTATTGAGTATTGCGGATGTGGGAGTACTTAGTTCTGTTAGTGAAGGATTACCAGTGTCTTTGTTAGAATATGGTTTGGCTGGATTACCTGTTGTTTGTACTGATGTTGGTCAATGTAGAGAAGTATTGGGATATGGTAAATTTGGATGGCTTATTCCTTCAAGGTCACCGCTAGAATTAGCTGAAGCTTTAAAGGAAAGCCTTAATGATTCTAGACAAGCTGAGCTAAAATCTTTAGGTTTAAAAAAACATATTGAGGAAAATTATAGTTCTAATAAATTTTTTAAGAGTTATTTTGAGTTCGTAAACATTATCAAGAAAGAAAATGTTTGAAAATTTAATTATTCTTGATTAATGCGATTACAATTTTAATTTTAATCGCATTAATTTTGTAATAATAATTTGTAGTAAAATAAAGACTATTAATATAGAAAACGATAAATATATAATAAACATTTAATTAAAATTGAAACATAGCAGCTACATAAAATCTATTGGAGTCCACATGTTTATAGGCTTATTTATTTATTTATTTCCTATTTTTTCTAAAATTTATTTAATAGGTGCACTTATTTATTTTATCATTAAAATATTTAGAATAAAACCATCCCACAGGGCCATTCAAATATTGATAGCATGTTCATACATTACTGGTGCAGAAGTATTAATTCGGATGACGGGAGGAAGTTTTTTTTATGAAGCATCAAAGTATTCTGTAATTTTATTTTGTTTAATTGGATTATTTACAACTAAGCAACGAAGTGAACCAATAGCCTATATTATATATATATTATTACTTATTCCAGGTATTTTTGTGACGGCATTTAATTTAACCGAAAACACAACATTACGAACAGCCATTGCTTTTAATTTAAGTGGCCCTATTTGTTTGGGCATAGTAGCGATTTATTGCTATAAACTTAAAGTGAGTTATAATAATATTCATAAAATATTTTTTTCAATGGCTCTGCCCTTAATAGCAACGATAGTGTATTTGTTTTTATTTAACCCCAGTATAAGAGATACAATTACTGGTACAGGATCAAATTTCGCGGCATCCGGTGGGTTCGGTCCCAATCAAGTCGCAACTGTATTGGGATTAGGCATGTTTATTTTTAGTATTCGCTTTTTTGCTCAATCGCCATCACTATTTTTGAAAATAATAAACGTAATATTCTTCTTTATAATGAGTTATAGGGCGATTATTACTTTTAGTCGAGGAGGTGTAATAACAGCATTATTTATGATTGCAGCTTTTGTTTTTTTCTATTTTAAAAATGTAAATGCTTCTAATAAATTAAGAATTAGCCGGTTGTTAATAATATTTCTAGGAGTTGGTTTTTCAATTTGGCTCTATTCTTCTTTACAAACTAGCGGATTTATTGATAAACGTTACGCAAACCAAGACGCTTTGGGAAGAGAGAAAGCAGATATTACAACGGGGCGGACAAATTTAGTTTCTTTTGAATTAGGCGAATTTCTCAATAATCCGTTTGTAGGAGTTGGGGTTGGTAAAATCAAAGAGTTAAGAGAAGAAAAAGAAGGTGTTTTAGCAGCTTCGCATAATGAAATGAGTCGTATCGTTTCGGAACATGGGTTACTTGGTGTAATCGCTTTATCAATATTGCTTTTAACTCCTTTAATATTACGATTAAAAAATAGAACAAATATTTTATTTTATTCATGTTATTTGTTTTGGCTGTTAACTATCAATCACTCCTCCATGCGTATTGCGGCACCTGCCTTTATTTATGGACTTAGTTTATTAAACATAACTTATGAAACTAATAAAACCAAAAAAGGCACTAATTAATTTTAAATGATGAGCATTCTATATTTAGGAAATAAATTATCTGATAGGGGCAAAACAGAAACAACTATAGAGATCTTAAGCAAAAATTTAAGATTGGAAGGTTTTTCTGTGTTTACTTTTTCAGACCAGAAAATCAGGTTATTACGACTTTTAAACATGCTCTATTCAATTTTGAAATTTGCAAATAAAGTAGATTATGTTTTAATTGATACCTATAGTACCTTAAATTTTTATTACGCTTATTTTGTAAGTCAATTATGCAGAATTATAAATTTAAAATATATCCCTATTTTACATGGAGGTAATTTACCTAATAGATTAAAGTCTTCCCCTAAATTATCGCGAGCTATATTTAAGAACGCCTATAAAAATATTGCACCTTCAAATTATATAAAGACTGAATTTGAAAATTTTAATTATGACAATATAATCTGTATTCCCAACGCTATAACGTTACAAAATTATCACTTTAATGAAAGGAAATATGAAACTGTAAAATTACTTTGGGTACGTTCATTCTCAAAAATATACAACCCACTATTAGCAATAAAGATTTTAAGGTCATTAATCGACGATAATATACAAGCAGAACTTTGTATGGTAGGTCCTGATATTGATGGAAGTTTAATCGAAGCTAAAAGATATGCAAAGCAATTAAATGTTGATGTCCGTTTTACTGGCAAAATGTTAAAACAAGAATGGATAGCTTTATCTGAAGAGTATAATATTTTTATAAATACAACTAATTTTGATAACATGCCAGTATCGGTTATTGAAGCTATGGCATTAGGTTTACCCGTAATTTCAACAAATGTTGGAGGGATACCTTATTTAATAGATAATAATAAGAATGGTGTTTTGGTTGAGCCAAATTCACCAGAAGCATTTGTGAATGCTATAAAAGATTTAATTAATTCACCTGAAAAAACAATAGATCTAACCAAAAACGCAAGAAATTCAGCAGAACGATTTGATTGGAATAATATTAAAAGCCAATGGATTAAAGTCTTTCAATAAATAGAAACTAATTTATAATTACTTACTATCTTTATACTCTCTCAATTTCAGTTCTAAAAAATGTCTAAAAAAAGTATTCATTTTAATATTTCAGAACGTAAAATTCTGTTACGCCTCTTCGATATATTGTTTATATTGTTAGTATTATACTTTGTAAGTAATACCTTTAAATTTGACTACTTTACGATAACAAAAGAAAATTGGAAGTGGATTTTAGTTTTAATTTTATATGTATCTATCTTCGGAACTGTTTTTGAGCTATATGATTTACAAAAATCGAGTAGAATAGAGAAGATTTCTACTAGCATAGTCGTTACAGTTTCTACAACTGTATTATTTTATTTTTTAACACCTTTTTTTACGCCTTTATTACCAGATAATCGTTTGCAAATATTATTTTTCTATTTTGCCATACTTGTCGCATTGTTTATTTGGCGAATAATTTATATATCCTTTATTGTATCGCCTAGATTTTATAAAAAAGTTTTAGTAATTGGCGAAACTTCCAATATTGAAACCATTGTGGAGGCCTTTAAGAATGCAGATCCTAATTATAGAATTGTTGGTTTTATTAATTGTGAAATAAACAAATTTGAAGCAATAAAATATAATGCGATTAAGGAATATAGCCCTAAACAAATTCAAGAAGTTATTAAGGGTGAAAATATATCTGAAATTGTAATTGCTAGTTACAATTCAGAATCTATTACTTCAGAGATTTATTATACCCTAATTAGGTTACTTGAAGAAGGATTCCCAATAAAAGAGTACACCCAAGTTTATGAAGAAATGACTCAGCGTATACCTGTGCAATTTGTTGGAAAAGACTTTTACAAATACTTTCCATTTAGCCGTAGTAATCAGAATAAATTATACTTGTTTTTTAATAGTATTTTTAATGTAATTATATCTTTTATTGGTGTGATATCTGGCTTAGTAATTTTACCAATGATTCTTTTATGTAATGTTATTGCAAATCGAGGCCCTCTTTTTTATTATCAAGAAAGAGTGGGAAAAAACGGAAAGGTTTTTAAAATAATTAAATTCCGCACTATGATTAGAAATGCTGAAAAATCTGGGGCAGTTTGGGCGAAAAAAGAAGATGCCAGAGTAACGTTATTTGGTAAGTTTTTAAGATATTCACGGATTGATGAAATGCCTCAATTTTTCAATATTTTAAAAGGAGATATGAATTTAATTGGTCCGAGACCAGAACGTCCTTATTTTGTGAATGAATTATCGAGAATGTTACCTTTTTATGAAACGAGGCATATAATTAAACCAGGTCTAACTGGTTGGGCTCAAGTAAAAACGAGGTATGGTTCAACTGTTGATGATAGCTTGCTTAAACTTCAATACGATTTGTATTATATAAAGCATAGAAGTTTCTTTTTAGATGCTAATATTTTAATTAAGACACTAAGTACAATTATTTATTTTAGAGGGCAGTAGTCACTTTGTTATAGTAATAAACTAAATACAAGTATCTTATAAATAATGCTGCTAAAAACGGAATCAACCCAATCGCAAAAACCTGAACACCCACTATCCAATGAAACGTTAATAAACAAAGTAGGATAATTAAAAACTTTAAGTATTTAATAAACCAAGTCTTCACTTTATTTTTAAAAAACTGAATAACTATGAAAATGTTTAGTGCAAATGCCCATAATAAATTATAATTTTGATGGGTTCCTTTATGATCAGTTGCAAACCAAAGAAGTAAAATAATAACTCCTAAAATTCCCGTAATTGTAAATAGAGATATGTCAAGCCACATACTTTGTTTATGGTGCTGATAATCTTTATATGTAATAAAAAGAATGATTAATCCTATAATTCCGAAAATAAATAGAGGGCTGGTTAAAACATTGTTTGATTGAACAATTTCATTTTGTTTGTATAAAACACGGCTTTGTTTAACTAAAGGTTTGTTGCTATTTTTAATTGTTGCGGATTCGAAGAAATTATAAATATTCTCTGGTAAAAACATGTGATCTTTTGCTGTAGCCTTTTTATCAATTACAGAACCTAAAGCCACATCAATACCCAAACTTCCCCAAGTATTCCTATTTAAATTGTTTTGTATTAAAGTTCTAAAAGAAGCTTCTTTATAAGTTTTAGGCTTATTAAATTTTATTGAATTATTAACTGCTAGAATAGTGACATCTTTGATTTTAGTGGCACAATTATCAAAAAAGAAATCGTATAGATATCTTCTGTTTTCTGGTTTATAATTTTTTATTAAATAATTATAAAGAGTTTGTTTTTCGGATTGTGAAAGATTTAAAATTTGTTCTTTAATTGTTCTGTTATAGTAGTAGCTATATACTTGATAAAATCTATCAAACTCAATTTTACTTATTAAATAATTAAGTTTCCCTTGTGCAAATTTTAAATAGAAGTTAGGTGCATCAAAATCATATTCACCATAACCGTAAGTGATATCAATACCAAATGAAGGATCAGTAATTCTGAAAGCATTATGTCCAAAAGCATCATTTAAACTCGTTCCTGGACCAATAGTAAGCACACTAATTTCTGATTGAGGAGATAATTGATTTTGTTGTGCTACTGCTGAGTTAGCTAGAAAAGAAAGAAATAGAAGAAGTAATTTTATTCGCATTATCTAAAGATACTAAAATCAAGTTTTAATGAAAATACGTTGGAATATAATGCGACACTTTGGTCGCCAATATCGGTAAAGGCATAGTCAACTTGAATTCCGTTATATTTAAATCCAACGCCAAAACTAGGTTGAAAACTGAGTTGCTCGGAATTATCAATTTGCATTTCATTTTGAAAATTCCCCATGCCGGCCCGTAAATATACCATATCAACATATCCAAATTCAAATCCTAAAGCGGGGTTTATACTCGCGAATGACGTTGAAATAATATCGTTGTTTTCTTCGAATCTTACATTTAAATTAACAGCAGTAAGCAACGTGTAATCTAAACCAAAATCAACTAATTTTGAAACACCAATTTGTAATTTAGGTATAGTGATTTCAGTAGATTCTGGTAATTCTTGATTCTGCCCTTCCACGGCATTCTGAATTTTAGCAAATTCTTCTTCATCAATTGCCCAAGCATTAAAAGTAGTAGTTATATCGCGTGCCATAACACCAAACCTCCAATTATTATTGCTTTCAAACTGAATGCCTAAATCTAAACCAAAACCCCAGGATGATGCAAAATCTCCTATAATTCTACGGATAACTTTAGCATTTACACCGTAATAAAAACCTTGCACGGGTAGTTCTCTCGCATACGAGAATGTTAGTCCATAATCAGCAGTTGAAAACAAACTAATTCTATCATAATTTATATTTCCTTGCTCATCAATTAGTTGTGTAGTGTTTAAGATGTCATCAACGGCAAATCGAATTAATGAAATTCCAACGGCACTTCTATTGTCTAAAGGCAAAGCATATGCTGCATAATCGTAATTAGCGATATTAGCAAAATAACTTGAATGCATCAATGCTAATTGGTTGTCTTCTAGTTTTAAAAGCCCTGCAGGATTCCAGTATCCAGAATTTACATCTGCCGTATGCGAAGTTACTGCACTACTCATACCTAATGCAGCAGCATCAACACCTATATTCATAAACTCGTTGGAATATTTCCTAACGGTTTGACTATATATAAACACTGAATAAACACAAAATAATGCAGTGATGTAAATTCTCAAAGGCAATTTTTTTACAAAGATGCACATAATATTTAAACCTATAAACTTGAAATTATAAGAGATATTGCTTTGGATTCGAATTGTTTGTTATTTTTACATTGTTAAAATATTTCATATGAAAAGATTTATACCCAATTCATTAACACTTTTAAATTTGTTAAGTGGCAGTATTGCCGTTATTTTCGTGATTAATAGCAATTTTGTTACTGCAGCATTCTTTGTGTTTTTGGGTATATTTTTCGATTTTTTTGATGGTTTTGCTGCCAGAAAACTAAAAGTGCAAAGCGCATTAGGAATTCAGTTAGATTCGTTGGCAGATATGGTTACTAGCGGATTGGTTCCAGGATTAGTGATGTATAAACTTTTAGAATTAACCGAGTCAAGTTGGGGAGAAATAGGAGTGAATTCAATTCTAAGCTTTAAAGAAGTATTATTAATACCTGTTTTTGGTTTATCCATTACATTAGCATCTGCATACAGATTAGCTAAATTTAATATAGACGAAGACCAGCAAACGTATTTTAAAGGCTTGCCAACGCCAGCAAATACCTTACTAATAATATCGTTACCGTTGATTTTAGAATTTCAAAATAATGATATTATCAACTCGATTATTTTAAATCAGTGGTTTTTATTTGGATTAACTATATTAAGTTGTTACCTATTAAATTCGAGTATAAAACTATTTGCATTAAAGTTTAAAGATTATAGTTTTAAAAATAATGCAACTCGATACATTTTCATTTTGTTGTGTATTGTACTTTTGATCGTTTTACAATTTGCAGCTATACCAATCATCATTCTACTTTATATAATCATGTCTGTTTTAGACGGTTTAACTTCAATATGAATTAATGGCATCAGGATTTTTTGCACTTTTAGACGATATCGCTAGTTTAATGGATGATGTGGTAGTTATGAGTAAAATTTCTACCAAAAAAACTGCTGGCATTTTAGGAGATGATTTAGCAGTAAATGCTGAAAAGGCAACCGGATTTATAGCTTCTAGAGAGTTGCCTGTTTTATGGGCCATAACAAAAGGGTCAGCACTTAATAAATTAATAATTTTACCTATTGCTTTTTTACTTAGTGCGTTTGCACCATGGGCAGTTACTTTGGCTTTAATTTTAGGAGGAGTTTATTTGGCCTTTGAAGGATTTGAAAAAGTATATCATTATTTCTTTCCACATAAGGATGAAGAAGCTGATAAAACAAATTCTATGACCAATACTATTTTGTCAAAAGAGGATCAGCTTATCGCCGAAAAAACAAAAATAAAGTCTGCGATTTTTACCGATTTTATTTTATCTGTTGAAATAGTAATTATTGCTTTAGGAACAGTAATTGGGAAGCCTATTTTATTTCAAATTTTAGTCGTAACCGTTGTTGCCGTTATAGCTACAATTGGAGTGTATGGAATTGTGGCTCTAATTGTTAGAATGGATGATTTTGGTTTAAAATTAGTTGGATTAAGTGATAATAAAAGAAGCATTTCTCATATAATTGGGACCCTTCTTATTAATACATTGCCATGGGTTATAAAAAGCTTATCTGTTATTGGTACTTTAGCTTTATTGATGGTTTCCGGAGGAATTTTTGTTCACAACATTGGCTTTTTGCATCATTTTTTAGATGTACTTCCTAGTTATATAAGAGATTTTATTGTAGGATTAATTGTTGGGGTTTTAGCATTTTTACTTGTAAAAATCTTTCTTTTTATTAAGAAGAAAATAAGCAATAGTTGAGTGTCTATTCTCTAATCTTCTTTTTACGTAATTCGAAGTTTTGTCCCAAATATACTTTTCGTACCATTTCATCATTAGCCAATTCTTCGGGCATTCCAGCTTTTAGTATACTACCTTCAAACATTAAATAAGTTCTATCAGTAATAGCTAGGGTTTCCTGTACGTTATGGTCGGTTATAAGAATACCGATATTTTTTTTAGTAAGTTGTGCGACGATGCGTTGGATATCTTCAACAGCAACTGGGTCAACTCCCGCAAAAGGTTCATCTAAAAGTATAAAGTTAGGGTCTGTTGCCAAAGCACGAGCAATTTCAGTTCGACGACGCTCACCACCTGATAATAAATCACCACGACTTTTTCTGATATGGCCTAAACCAAATTCTTCAATAAGTGATTCCATTTTATGAACCTGTTCTTTTTTACTCAATTTAGTAAGCTGCAGGACACTTAAAATATTATCTTCAATACTAAGTTTTCTAAAAACAGAAGCTTCTTGTGCTAAATACCCAATACCGTTTTGTGCACGTTTATACATCGGGTATTTGGTAATTTTAGTATTATCTAAAAAAATATGTCCACCATTAGGTTTTATTAAGCCAACAATCATGTAAAATGATGTGGTTTTTCCAGCACCATTGGGCCCTAAAAGTCCAACAATTTCACCTTGGTTTACCTCAAGTGAAACATCTTTTACTACTTTTCGTCCGCTATAGGACTTCATTAAATTTTCAGCTCTTAAAATCATAATTGCAATAACGTAATTTTTCTTTAATTATTGGCTTCTAATGCGTCCCAAAATTCATAAGCACGACGTAAATGCGGTATAACAATGGTACCACCAACCAAAGTTGCGACACTTAAGGCTTCAACAACTTCTTCCTTCTTTAAACCTATTTTATAGCTTGTTTCTAAATGATATTTTACACAATCATCACATCTTAAGACAGCCGAAGCTACTAAACCTAAAAGCTCTTTAGTTTTAACATCTAAAGCGCCTTCTGCAAACGCGTTAGTATCTAAATTAAAAATGCGCTTAATAATTTTATTATTATCGGCTAGAATTTTATCATTCATCTTAGAACGATAATCATTAAACTCAGTTACTAAATTAGACATGTTCTTTTTCTTTTCGTTTTTGGTTTCTAACAACTATTTTAGAAATATAAATACTTACTTGGTATAAAATTAATATAGGAATGGCTACAATAACCTGACTTGCAATATCTGGAGGTGTAATAATTGCTGAAAGAATTAAAACGATAACCAGTGCATATTTTCTGTACTTTCTTAAAATTTCTGGTGTTACTAATCCTATTTTAGTTAAAAAATAAATAATAATAGGAAGCTCAAAAATTAAGCCAGAGGCCAAGGCTGAAGAGCGCACTAAAGCAATGTACGAACTAATATCAATTTGATTATCAACAATATCAGAAATACTATAATTAGCTAGAAAGTTTAGTGATAACGGTGTTACTATATAATACCCAAATAACACACCAATAAAGAATAATAGCGATGAAATAATAATAAATCCTCTAGAGTGTTTGCGCTCATCTTTATGCAATCCTGGACTAATAAATTTCCATAATTGATAAATTATATAAGGAAATGAAATTACAAATCCACCTAAAATTGCCGTCCAAATATCTGCTGAAAACTGCCCAGCCATAGTACGGTTTTGAAGAATAAGTGGCATTTCTTCATTACAAAAAGTGGTATCTAAATTTATATAGTTTGCAGCATTACAGAGAAAATTATAAGTTGGAAAACTTTTCATTTCCAATGGTGCAAAAATAATGTTTTCAAAAATGAATCTACTAAAAATAAAGGCGAGTGTAGCAACAATTATTATAGCTAAGCAAATACGAATAAGGTGCCATCGTAAATCTTCAAGATGATCTAAAAAAGACATCTCATTAATATCTTTTTTTGCCATTATATTATGCCTTCTTTAATTAAATCGTGTAAATGCACTACACCGGCGTATTTGCCATCATCATCTTCAACTAATAACTGAGAAATATCATTGGTTTCCATAACCTCAAGGGCATCAATAGCCATGGCATGGAGATTTATTCGTTTTGGGTTGGCACCCATTATATCTTTAGCCAGTAATTTTGAAAAATCATCAACTTTGGAAAGCATTCTACGTAAATCACCATCGGTTATAATTCCAATTATTTTTTCGTTTTCTACTACAGCTGTCACGCCTAGCATTTTTTCAGAAATTTCAACAATTACATCTTTAATGCTAGTTTGTGCTTTTACTTTTGGCTTTGTGTTGAGAGAAGAAATATCTTGAACACGTAAATATAATTTTTTCCCTAAGGCACCTCCTGGGTGATATTTAGCAAAATCGTTACTTGAAAAACCACGTAAATCTAATAAACAAACTGCAAGCGCATCGCCAATAACTAATTGTGCTGTAGTACTTGTTGTTGGCGCTAAATTGTTTGGACACGCTTCTTTTTCAACATATGCATTCAAAATAAAATTAGCATGCTGCCCCAAAAAAGAATCTTTATTTCCTGTAATCGCTATTATTTTATTTTTTGCACTTTTTATTAATGGTACAAGGACTTTAATTTCAGGAGTATTTCCACTTTTAGAAATACAAATGACTACATCATCTTTAAGAATAAGGCCTAAATCACCATGTATTGCATCCGCAGCATGCATAAAAATAGCTGGCGTGCCTGTTGAGTTTAATGTTGCAACAATTTTATTAGCGATAATAGCACTTTTACCAATTCCTGTAATTATAACGCGCCCTTTAGAATTATATATAAGTTGTATGGCATCAGCAAAATCATCTGTTAAAAGGTTAGATAAGTTTAAAATGGCTTCACTTTCCATTTTAATTGTTTGCTTAGCAATTTCAATAATAGATTTTTTGTCCTTCAAAATTTATTATTTATTAGTTGAATTTTTAAAGTTTTTGTTATCTTTAGTGATAGCCAAATTAAATTTAGTTGTAATTTGGATTTTCGTTACAAAACTAACGAAAAAAAATATGAGGGCTCTTTTAAATGCATTATTAAATTAATCATCAGGTTAACCAATACGCTATAAGGATCTCATAATTTTAAATCAATTTTATACAATTCATGTTAATAGCAAAAAGTGACGTACTCGCAGCACTAAAAAAATATTTTGGATTTAATAAATTCAAAGGTCTTCAAGAAGATGTTATAGATAGCATATTATCTGGAAATCATACATTTGTGATTATGCCAACGGGCGGCGGAAAATCTCTATGTTATCAGCTGCCAGCACTGATGCAAGAAGGCACAGCTATTGTAGTTTCACCTTTAATTGCATTGATGAAGAATCAAGTTGATGCTATTAGAGGAATATCGAAGGAAGATGGAGTAGCACATGTATTAAATTCTTCATTAAATAAAACCGAGGTAAAACAAGTAAAAGAAGATATTGTAAATGGCATTACAAAATTACTTTATGTAGCTCCAGAATCTCTTACTAAAGAAGAAAATGTAGAGTTTTTAAGGTCTGTGAAGATTTCATTTATGGCTGTGGATGAGGCTCACTGTATTAGTGAATGGGGGCATGATTTTAGGCCAGAGTATAGGAATTTACGACATATTATTGGTAGAATAGGAGAGAACATTCCAATAATTGGTTTAACGGCAACGGCTACACCAAAAGTACAAGAAGATATTATTAAAAATTTGGGCATTGGAAATGCAAAAACATTTAAAGCATCCTTTAACAGACCGAATTTATATTATGAAGTAAAGCCAAAAACCAAGAATGTAGATGCAGATATTATTCGTTTTATAAAACAAAATGATGGCAAATCTGGAATTGTATATTGTTTAAGCAGAAAACGAGTTGAAGAATTAGCACAAGTGCTACAGGTAAATGGAGTTAAAGCAGTACCATATCATGCAGGATTAGATGCCAAAACAAGAAGCAGTCATCAAGATAAATTTCTTATGGAAGATGTTGATGTAGTTGTTGCTACAATCGCATTTGGAATGGGAATAGATAAGCCAGATGTTCGTTTTGTAATACATAATGATATTCCTAAAAGCATAGAAAGTTATTATCAAGAAACCGGAAGAGCGGGACGCGATGGGGGCGAAGGGCATTGTTTAGCGTTTTACGCTTACAAGGATATTGAAAAATTAGAAAAATTTATGTCTGGAAAGCCAGTTGCAGAACAAGAAATTGGTCAAGCGTTACTGCAAGAAGTTGTGGCATTTGCTGAAACATCTATATCTCGACGAAAATTTATTTTGCATTATTTTGGTGAAGAATTTGATAATAAAACTGGTGATGGCGGAGAAATGGATGATAATGTTAGGTATCCAAAAAAGAAACATGAAGCCCAGGAAGATTTATTAATTTTATTAGAAACTATTGATAATACAAATGAAAAGTATAAGTCTAAAGATTTAGTAAATGTAATAGTTGGCAAAGAAAATGCATTGATAAACTCTCATAAAACTAATGAACAACCGTTTTTTGGAAAAGGAAAAGATAAAGACAAAAAGTACTGGATGGCTTTGTTACGACAAGCATTAGTTGCCAAATATCTTAAGAAAGATATTGAGACTTATGGGGTAATTAAACTGTCTGAAGGTGGTAAAAATTTTATAAAATCGCCCGAATCTTTTATGATGACTGAAGATCATATTTTTGATGGAGAACAAGAAGACGGATCTATAATTACATCTGCAAAAGGAGCCGGTGCTGTAGCTGATAAGACACTTGTAAAAATGCTTAAAAATTTACAGAAATCTGTTGCAAAAAAAGCAAATGTACCGCCATATGCTGTTTTTCAAGAATTTTCGTTAGAAGATATGGCTTTAAAATACCCAATTAATTTAACTGAACTTGCTAATGTAAATGGAGTTGGAGAAGGTAAAGCAAAAAAATACGGAAAAGACTTTGTTAAACTTATCGCTAATTATGTTGAAGAAAATGATATAATCCGTCCAGATGATTTGGTAGTTAAATCAACTGGAAGCAATTCTGCAAATAAATTATACATTATTCAAAATATTGATAGAAAATTACCTTTAAACGACATTGCATCATCAAAGGGATTATCCATGGAAGAGTTTATTAAAGAGATGGAGGCTATAGTGTATTCTGGAACGAAGTTAAATATTAGCTATTGGATTGATGATATTTTTGATGAAGATCAGCAAGAAGAAATTCATGATTATTTTATAGAATCAGATACCGATAGTATTTCCGCGGCGATTGAAGAATTTGATGGCGATTACGACGATGAAGAACTACGACTTTTTCGAATAAAATTTATTAGCGAAGTAGCCAACTAACTTTTGCTTTTTTACTTTCTACTTCTTTGTTAGTTCCTTATATTTGCACTTTCTTAAAAAACAGAACAATGCAAGACGGATTATACGCAAAATTTAATACAACAAAAGGAGAAATTCTAATTAATTTAGAGTTCAAAAAAACACCTGGAACAGTTGGCAACTTTGTAGCTTTAGCTGAAGGGAATTTAGAAAATAAAGTTAAACCACAAGGAACACCTTATTATGATGGTTTAAAATTTCATAGAGTAATTCCAGATTTTATGATTCAAGGTGGTTGTCCGCAAGGATCGGGATCAGGTAATCCTGGATACCAATTTGATGATGAATTTCATCCAGATTTAAAACATGATGGCCCCGGTGTTTTGTCAATGGCAAACGCAGGACCTGGCACTAACGGAAGTCAGTTTTTTATAACGCATATTGAAACTCCTTGGTTGGACAATAAGCATACAGTTTTTGGTAAAGTAGAACATGGTCAAGAAATTATCGATGCTATTGAGCAAGGAGATAAAATTGAAACTTTGGAGATAGTTCGTGTAGGTAAAGAAGCCGAAACATTTAATGCAATTGAAGCATTTCGAACTTTTGAAGGCTCTAGGGCAAAGCGATTAGCAGAAGCAAAGGCGGCTGCTGATGCAGAATTGGATAAAATTGCTAAAGGTTTTAAAAAGACAGAAAGTGGTTTACGTTACCAAATTATTCAAGAAGGAAGCGGTGCAAAAGCTGAAAAAGGTAAGACTGTTTCTGTACATTATAAAGGTCAATTGTCAGATGGAACTGTATTTGATTCTTCATATAAACGTAATGAACCAATCGATTTTCCTTTAGGAGTGGGACAAGTTATTTCTGGTTGGGATGAAGGTATTCAACTTCTAAAAACAGGAGATAAGGCACGGTTCGTTATACCTAGTCATTTAGGTTATGGTAGTGCAGGAGCAGGGGGCGTAATACCACCAGACGCTACTTTAGTTTTTGATGTTGAATTGATGGATGTAAAGTAAAATATAACATATTCTTTTATAAAATTTAAGCACCTCTTTTTGAGGTGCTTTTTTTATATTTGTTTATGACGGAGCAAGAGCTACAAAAACTAAAATACCCAATTGGACAATTTGATTGCCCAAGCAACATTTCTAATCAACATATTGAAAGTTGGATTTCTATTTTAGAACACTTTCCCAATCGCTTTGAAAACCTTGTAAACGATTTATCTGACAAACAACTCGACACGCGGTATAGGCCAGAAGGATGGACAATTAGACAAGTTGTTCATCATCTAGGCGATAGTCACCACCACAGTTATTCAAGGTTTAAATGGGCTTTAACAGAGGAAAAACCTATAATAAAAGCGTATTTTGAAGATCGATGGGCAGAACTTGTTGACTCGAAAACGGCGCCTATTGATATGTCTTTACTTCATTTAAAAGCAGTTCATAATAAATTAGTGTATCTACTAAAAACCTTACATGCTGATGATTTAAATAAGTGTTTTATTCATCCAGAAACCAATAGTGAAGTTTTGTTAAGTTATAATATTGGAAATTATGCATGGCATAGCAATCATCATTATACCCATATAGAAAATCTACTTAGACGGAATAATTGGATTTAATTTATAGATGTGATTAGACCATTACAAAATACTGACACCCAAAAGCTTTTAGATATTTACAACTATTATGTTATAAATTCTATCGCTACATTTGATGATGAGGAACTTTCATCGGAGATGTTTTTAGAAAAAATTACAGATATTAATAATAATTACCCTTTTATTGTTTTTGAAGACGAAAATGAAATTTTAGGGTACGCTTATGGAAGTAAATTCAGACCAAAGCCAGCTTATAACAAAACTGTAGAATCAACGGTTTATGTGAAGCATGGGCAACATGGAAAACAAATAGGAAGTTCTCTTTATAAAGAATTATTAAGATTATTAAAAAAGGAAGACTTTCATATAGTTTTAGGAGTATTAACGCTACCTAATGAAGTAAGCGTCAAGTTGCATGAAAAATTCGGATTTAAACAAGTCGCAGATTTAAAGCAAGTTGGATTTAAATTTGGAAAATGGCTAGACGTTGGATTTTGGCAACTTAATTTATAATCAGTTTTTCCATTTAATATTACATCCAATACTTGGTTTTTGAATATTATTGTTTTCATCTCCATCAATTAAACAATTTAAAGCATGTTTTAAATCTTTGCCTGTAACAGGAATGCCGTTTCCTGGTCTAGAATCATCTAACTGTCCTCTATATTCAAGTTTTAAATTAGAATTAAACATATAAAAATCAGGAGTACAAGCGGCATCATAGGCTTGAGCAACTTGTTGTGTATCATCAAACAAGTAAGGAAATCGATAGTTGTTTTCTTTGGCATTAATTGCCATTTTTTCTGGAGAATCTTGAGGATAATTTATCACATCATTACTGGAAATCGCAATAAAACTAATCCCTTTTTTATCATATTCGTTTGCTATTGAAACAATTTTAGAGTTTATATGAATTACGAATGGGCAATGGTTACAAATAAACATAATAACAGTCCCTTTGACTCCTTTTAAGTCTTCAAGCGATAAATATTTTTGAGAAATTGTATCAAACAATTTAAAATCTGGAGCTTTAGTTCCTAAGGGAATCATGTTTGAAGGTGTTCTTGCCATAGTAAAAAGATTTATTCAAAGTTCGTTATAATTTGTATTTTTAAAAAATGAATAATACAATTACTTTCGACGATTTCACAAAAGTTGATTTAAGAATAGGAACCATAATCGAAATAACAGATTTTCCAGAAGCAAAAATTCCGGCATATCAATTAATAATTGATTTTGGCGATTTGGGAATTAGAAAATCTTCAGCTCAAATAACAACGCTTTATAAAAAACAACATTTACTAGATAAACAAATAGTCGCGGTTGTAAATTTTCCTAAAAAGCAAATAGCAAAATTTATGAGTGAGTGTTTGGTTTTAGGTGCTGTTGATGGTAAAGATGTTATTTTACTTAATCCGGAGCATAAAGTTAAAAATGGCAGTGTTGTAGCTTAAGGTATGCAGGAACTCGACCAAGTAAAAATTAATTTTGATAGCAGTGGTTTATGGGTTATAAACGTTGCACTCGCAATTGTAATGTTTGGAGTCGCTTTGGACATAAAAGTATCTGATTTTAAACAAATAATAAAATCTCCGAAATTACTTTTAATAGGAATATTATCGCAATTTGTGTTATTACCATTATTAACTTTTTTACTAGTTATTATTTTAAAACCGCAACCAAGTATTGCGTTAGGAATGATAATGGTTGCAGCGTGTCCTGGTGGTAATATATCCAATTTTATTTCACATTTGGCTAAAGCAAATACGGCGTTATCTGTGAGTTTAACTGCATTTGCCACATTTATCGCAATATTCATGACACCATTTAATTTTCAATTTTATGGAGGTTTGTACGAGCCGACCGCCGTGATTTTAAAAGAAGTAGAACTTAATTCTTTAGATATCATAAAACTGGTACTTTTAATTCTTGGGATTCCTTTAGTATTAGGAATGTATTTTAGATATAAAGATGAAGTTTTTGCTCAGAAATTATCTAAAATTTTAAAACCGTTTTCAATAATTGTTTTTGCTTTAATAATAGTAATAGCGTTTTCAATGAATATTGATGTTTTCACGGATTATATCAGTCATGTTTTACTAATTGGGGTTTTGCATAATGCATTGGCAATGTTATTAGGGTTTATGGTGGCCAAATTATTTAAACTTTCATTCGTAAATCAAAAAACAATGGCTATTGAAACAGGTATTCAAAACTCTGGAATAGGGTTATTGTTAATATTTACTTTTTTTAACGGATTAGGAGGAATGGCTATTTTAGTTGCTTTTTGGGGTATTTGGCATATTTTATCTGGATTAATCTTGGCTTTTTATTGGTCTTATAAAGCTACAAAACAACAAGAATTTTGAAAAAAGCATGGCTCTTTAGTGTTCGTAGTTATATAAAATTAGGACTATTTTTTTATTTTAAAAGAATAAGTACTCATAATGAAAGAGCAATTCCTTTAGATAAACCTGTCTTGTTTTTATCTAATCATCAAAATGCTTTGTTAGATGCGTTAATAATTGCTACAAATAGTAAGAGATACGCCTATTTTTTAACGAGAGCGGCGGTTTTTTCAAACCCCATTATTAGTAGATTATTAAAAAGTTTACAAATGCTTCCCGTATACCGCATTAGAGACGGTTGGAACAATTTATCGAATAACTCGGCGATTTTTGATACATGCGTGAAGTTATTTAATAAAAATGAAGCTATTGTTATTTTCCCGGAAGGAAACCATAATTTTCAACGCTCTGTAAGACCCTTGAGCAAGGGATTTACACGAATTGTTTTTGCTACACTTGAAAAACATCCAGAAATGGATTTACAACTTTTACCTGTAGGTTTAAATTACATTAATGCAGAAAAATTTCCTGATAGTGTTTCTCTGTTTTACGGAGAATCGATAAAGGCTCAAGATTTTATCTTAGAAAATAAAAATGAAGCCACTTTAGAATTAAGAAAATGTATTCAGTACGAATTAACTAAACTTACAACACATATTCCACCTGAAAATTATAAGGAAACTCTCTTAAAACTAAACGAGTTAAATGTTGATTTTTTAAACCCAAAACAGGTAAATAAAACAATATCTAGTAATTATACCAAATATAGAAGTGTAAATTCATCACGTTTTTCAATTTTAAAACCGTTTTTTAAAGGCCTTTTAATTCTCTTATTATTTGCACCTTATTTGATATGGAAGTTGGCGCTTCAGCCTAAAATTAAAGAAATAGAGTTTATGTCAACTTTTAGGTTTGCGGTCGCCTTAACACTAGTGCCTTTTTGGGTTTTAGCTTTAGTGATTTTATTAACTATAAATTTTAGTTGGATAATCGGTTTAGGGTTTTTGCTATTTACGTTAAGTATTGCATTAATATCAGTTAAAGCATAAAAAAATCCGTTGCATTAATATACAACGGATTTATAAGAACTTTTAAATAAGCCTAAATATCGTCAAATTCTATATCTGTAAAATTCTCTGGTGATTTTAAGTCAGCTCCTGAAACTTTTGGACTCTCGTCTTCAGTGTCATATTCTTTTTTGAAATCTTTTTGATGACGTTCACTTATCACTTCATCTCCTTTTTCATTTATAATATAATCAGTCATTTCAGCCAAAATATCTTTAAATTCTGCAAAGTCTTCTTTGTAAATATAAATTTTGTGTTTTTTGTAATGAAACGATCCATCATCATTTGTAAACTTTTTACTTTCAGTAATTGTAAGATAATAATCTTCAGCTTTTGTTGCTCTAACATCAAAAAAATAAGTACGTCTTCCTGCTCTTAATACTTTTGAAAAAATTTCCTCTTTCTCCATCATACCGTTGTTATTCATATTTAAATTAAATTATTTTTCATTCTGTATCAAAAATCTAAAAAAAACCATTACTAACCAACAAATAATGTAGTTTCTTTTTAAAATATTGAATTCAGTTGTTTTTAATTTAAGGAGTCTTGCGTAACCTATTTATTACTTGGAAGGGTCTTCGCTAAGTTGTTTTAAATAAAGATGTTTGTAGTAGCCGTCAACATTTACCAAAGTTTCATGCGTGCCTTCTTGTACTATTCTGCCATTGTCCAGAACAATTATTTTATCCGCGTTTTTGGCAGAAGAAACCCGATGACCAACTATTATAGCGGTTTTTCCTTTTGAAACTTTACTGAGGTTTTTAAGTATTTTTTCTTCAGTTTCGGTATCAACAGCAGATAAGCAATCATCAAACAAAAGTATTTTTGGAGATTTTATAATTGCTCGCGCAATAGAAACACGTTGTTTTTGTCCACCCGACAGTGTAATACCTCGTTCGCCTAATTTAGTATCGTAACCCTTATTAAATTTAATTATATTTTTGTGAACCTGCGCATTTTTAGCAGCTTCAATTACTTCTTCATCGGTGGCATTTTCATCACCAAATTTTATATTGTTTTTTATAGAATCTGAGAATAAAAAAGCGTCTTGTGGTACATATCCAATACTATTTCTTAAATCTGTTAAATTAAGTTTATCAATAGGTGTTTTGTTAATACAAATATTACCTTCATCAATATCATAAAGTCTACCAATTAAATCTAAAATAGTAGATTTTCCCGAGCCAGTTTTACCTAAAACAGCCAATGTTTCACCTTCATTTATGCTAAAACTAACATTTTTAAGAGCTTGTATATTTGTGTCATCATAAGTGAAAGAAACGTTCTTAAATACAATTTCTCCTGTAATTTTTGAATGCTGATTAATTGTATTCTTAATTTCAGGTTCTATTTTTAAAAACTCATTTATTCGTTTTTGTGATGCTTCCGCTTGTTGAACAATAGATGTTACCCAGCCAACCGTGGCTACCGGCCATGTGAGCATATTTACATATATAATGAACTCTGCAATAACACCTATGCTTTCTATTTCGCCATTTATATATTGCATACCACCAATATAAATTACTAGCAAATTACTGGTTCCAATTAATAAAATCATCATAGGGAAAAACCAAGCTTGTACACGCGTTAAATTTATTTGTTTTTCTTTGCTTTCGCCAGCGAGGTTTTTAAAATTAGCGGAGGTTTGTGGTTCTATGCCGTATGCTTTTATAACGGATATCCCACTAAATGATTCTTGGGTATACGTTGATAGTTTAGATAAATATTGTTGCACTATTGTACTTCGCTTATGTATTTCTCTACTTAGTTTGTATATTATAATAGATAGAATAGGTAATGGTAAAACCGTGTATAGCGTTAGTTTTGGAGATGCGTTAATCATATAAATAATCACAATTACAAAAAGTGTAATGGTATTAATAC
>NZ_JABDMV010000121.1 GCF_013001275.1 Flaviramulus sp. | reverse complement strand
TTATAAGCTTCATTTTGTGCTTCCGTAAAATTAGATTTATCAATTTCAATCATTGAAAGGGGTAAATCTTGTGTGATAAAATTTTTGGTCTCTTGATGGTCTACATAATAATGCTGTAAACTTGCACCATCGTTGCAGCTTGTTAAACACACTGCGGTAAATATGGTATAAAATAAATATTTGATTGCTCGTTTCATGATTGATATTTCATATTATTTTTTCTTTTCTAAATGACCTCCAGCAGGTATGTTCATTTTTTCAGTTAGTTTAGAAATTTCATTAAGATTTATATCTCCTGTAAGTGAAACCACCACAGTTTCAATTTTACGTTCCTTACCGTTAATTTCAATCTTGTTGTCCATAGCCTGATCAATCCCATTTACAAAGATTAAAAGCTCTTTTACATGGTCTGCATCTTTACCCTCTTTTACATAAAATTTTACTTCAGAACCATCATCTCTAACTTCCATTAACTCTTCTAATCCTCCAGAACGAGATTTCACCCATTTTGAAATATCAGTTGAAATGATTTTATTATCAGTTACAATAGTTTTAAAGCTTGTAATGCTTTTAACCATATCCATATATGCCTTTGCTTCGGCATCTTCAACATTAATACCCATTTTGGCTATCATTTGAAACATTTTAGGCTTTATAGATACATAGGTGACATCTGGATTATCACTATACTTATCAAAAATATCACTTTGTGCCATCCCAGATAATGGTAATAACATAATGGCCATTACGAATACTAATATTATACTTTTCATTGTTCCTGTTTTTAATTTATTTAAAGTTTTCATTGTTTATTATTTACTATTTTTTAAAAATTATACTTGTTGTTTTATCAATTTCGCTAAGATATCCTATTGTTGAAGTGCCTTTGTTTACTTCATTTAAATATCCAACAGTTGAAGCTCCTTTATTAAAGTTTTGAGAAATCATAGCTAAAGATCTTGAAACTTCGTTTAGTGCTTCTTCTGGCTCATTATAAGTTCCGTATGCATATTCTTCATAAGAATTAACAACTGGTTTTTTAAAATAAACCGCCAACATAAGAACCACTACTGCTGCGACAGAAATCCATTTGTAATTAAATAATCGCTTAGTTTTTAATGGAACGTCTTTTGTAAATTGTTCTTGTTGGCTAACTAAAAAATATTCAAACATAGGTTTGTAACTTTCTAAATGAGGTGCTACAGTGTCGCTGGAAAAATAGTTTTTCAACACTTGCTCTTCTTTAAGCGAAGTTTCCCCGTTTTCGTACTTTTTAAGTAATTTCTCTATATTATTTAATACCATAACTATGTGTACTAGTTAATTTTTCTCTAATTGTTTTTCTTGCTCTTGATAAGTTTACTCTAACCGCCGTATTTTTCATATCAAGCATTTTTGCAATCTCGTCATATTCGTATTCTTCTATATCTCTCAACTGTATTATCAGTTTTTGTTGTTCTGGCAAATCTTCAATAATCTTGGAAACCCAATCCACACTATCATTTAACTCGACCTGTTTTTGTAATGATGTTTGTTTATCCTCATAATTACTATGTACAATTTTCAAGTTTTGTGACTGTTTGGATTTCAATTTATCAAAACAAAAATTCTTTGTCATGGTCATCGAAAATGCTTCAACATTATTATATTCTTGAATTTTCTTTTTATTATTCCATAATTTCAACAGAACTTCTTGTGTTGCATCTTCAGCTTCCTCAGTCGATACAAGTAAGCGTTTTGCTAAACGAAATACTTTATCTTTAAAGGGCATTACTATATTTAAAAACTCTGTTTGAGTCATTCTGGTTTGGTTTGGTGTAAAACTGTTGTGTTAAGACCGTTTGATATTACGACGAACAACTTTCTTAATTGTTACAATAATTTTTTATTACACAATAATGTAAGTAAATTTAAGGTTTTATAGACTACTTGTATTAAATGCACTCAATGAATAAATTTAAAGCCCTAATTCTAGCTCTTGCACTAAGTTTTGTTTCCACAGGATGTTTTGAAGATAATGATGACAATCTTTTATCGGCAAGTCAAATAAATGATTTCGTTTGGAAAGGAATGAACTTATTTTATCTTTATAAGGATGATGTTCCAGATCTTGCAAATAATAGATTTTCTTCAAATCAAGAATATGCTGACTATTTGAATTCTTACTCATCGCCTGAGAATTTATTTGAAAGTGTTATTTATAACAGACAAACAGTGGACAGATTTAGCTGGATTGTTGATGATTATATCGCATTAGAGCAGTTTTTTAATGGTATTTCTACAAGCAACGGAATGGAATATCAAATCTTTAGATTTTCATCAAACGACACTAATAGATATGGTTTTGTAACTCATGTTTTACCAAATTCGCATGCAGCAGCAATTGGAGTAAGACGTGGCGATATTTTTTATGGTGTTAATGGAGAGCAGTTAACTGGAACTAACTGGAGATCGTTATTAAGTCCTTCGGAATATACAATTAATATTGGTATTTATGATGATAATGGTACTCCTGAAACTTCAGATGATTCTGTTGTTTCAAGTTCAGAAAGTGTCTCGTTATCAAAATCTCAGTATACAGAAAATCCCATTTTTATAAATGATGTTTTAACTATTGACGGTATTAATATTGCGTATCTAATGTATAACGGTTTTACTGGCACCGACCAATTCAACAAAGAACTTAATGATGTTTTTGGTGTCTTTAAAAGTGCAAACGCCACAGAATTAGTGTTAGATTTAAGATACAACCCAGGTGGTTCAGTAAACACCGCGATTTTATTATCAAGTTTAATTACAGGGCAACTTACAGGAGGTGTGTTTAGTACTGAACAATGGAATTCAGAATTTCAAGAAGCTTATTTAAATGAAAATACGGAGCTGTTAATTAATAGATTTATAGATAGATATGATGGTGTTCCTTTAAATAGTCTATTTCTAACTAAAGTATATGTATTAACTACAAGAAGAAGTGCTTCAGCTAGCGAATTAGTTATAAATTGTTTATACCCTTATATTCAAGTAGTGCAAATTGGAACTAACACATATGGCAAATATCAAGCTTCAAGAACCGTTTATGATTCACCAAATTTTGGCCGACAGGGAGCAAATCCAGGGCATACTTATGCTATGCAGCCACTAATTTTTAAATCTCTAAATGCCAACGGTATCTCGGATTATTTTGATGGGCTTGCGCCAGATATATTATTAGGTGAAAGGCCAAATAATTTAGGTGTTTTAGGCGATGTAAACGAACCTTTATTAGCAGAAGCCATTGTTGAAATTACTGGAACAGGCAAGTCTACTAAAAGTAAAATAGATTATGTTGAAATTACAAATGACAGTAAAGATTTATTGCCATTTTCAAAAGAAATGTATGTTGATAAAGAAATTCCTGAAAATCTTATAAAAGATATTATATTATAATAAAATATAAAACCCGCAAAAGCTCATTTGTTTTTGCGGGTTTTTACTTGTAAAAGGTTTAGATTATAAATTTATATTTAATCCTAAATTAACGTTTCTTCCTCTTGTTGTGTAACCTAAAATTTCAAAATAATCTTCATTTAAAATATTAGTTATACTCGCAAAAAATTTTACTTTTTCTTTTATTAATTTTTGACTAAAATAAACATCAAACAATGAAAAAGATTTTAAATCTTCATTCTGAAATGTAGAAAAGTTAATATCTGTTCTACTCCCAACATATTGATAATTTAATGACGCATAAGTTTGCGAACAAAAATTATAGCCCAAACCGGCATTTAATTTATGTTTTGGGACACGTAACCTTATGCCATCCTTTAATTCAGTAAACGTATAATTGGCATTAAAAGATAAATCATTAGTAATATTAAATTCAGATTCAACTTCAAAACCGTGCACTGTTGCTTCAGTTGTAGCATTTTCATAATTTGAAGTGTAAATAATAGTGTTTTCTTCCTTTCTGTTAAAATATAGTCCGTTAATTCTAAAGCCCTTTTTATTGTTAAACTCTAATCCACCCTCTATAGTAATATTCTCTTCAGGCTCTAAATCAGGGTTTGGCCCAAAAAAACCAAATAATTGTGACAAATTAGGAGCAATAAAAGATGTTGCATACGAACCGAACACTTTTGCATATCCATCATTTATAGGTTTACTAAATGATGGGTTTATGCTATAAACTAATTGCGAGCCATATTCACTATGATTATTTAATCTTCCACCCACATTTAAATTCAAACCAAATGTTGAAATATAAACTACATTTAAATACGGATCTGTATTTGTAAATGATTCTTCAGTTGAAAATAAACTTTTATAATCACCGTAATTAACACCAACAATAGTATAAAACGATTCATTAAAAATGTATTTATTGAAAGCATCTAAAACAATACTTTTAGCTTCATGGGTTGTTGAAAAATCTGAAACAGTTTCGCGATTTATTTTAGTAAAAGCTGCATTAATTTGAAAACTACCATTATTATAGTCAAATTTCGGAGCTAACCCAATTCTTGATTGTTCAAAAGCATATTCATCATCGGTATCAGCAAAAGAATAAGTTGGAGCAGGGAACCCATCAATATCTGTTTTAAAATTATCATGACTAAAAAATGCAGAAATTTCAAAAGCATTACTTAATTCGTAACCTAATTTAACATTCGCATTATATCTGGAAAATTTATCTTTTTCTGGATTATCAGATTTTGCCGCCGATAAACCATCAACAAATCTATTTCCAAAACTTGCCAAATAGTTAAACTTTTTAGCGGTTCCATTTACAGAAACATTATTAGTAAAACTAGAGCCATTATAATTTAAATTGTTTTGTGATTGGTTGGTACCAACAACCATTAAAAAGTTTCCAGAAATCGATTCTTTCGAAGCTTTTTTAGTCGTAATATTAATTACAGCAGTAGCGGCAGCATTTCCATACAATGAACTTGCAGCTCCTTTTATAATTTCGATAGATTCAACAGTGTTTAAATCTAACAGGCGTAAATCAAAATCATTTGAAACAACCGATGGATCATTAACTTGTATGCCATCTATAAGCACAAGTACTTGCCTGTTGTTTCCACCGCGTACGTAATAGCCTAAATTAGTGCCATCTGCACTTCTACTTCCGTTAATTTCAATACCACTTTTAGTGTTTATTAAGTCAGAAATTGTTCTTCCCTGATTATTTTCAATCTCTTTACTTGAAATTTTAACAACCATTTTTCCAGAATTTTCACGCTTTAATTCAAAACGTGAATCTGTTATTACAACTTCATTTAGCTGTTCTACTTTTGTTGAATCTGCTTGTTGTTGTGCAAATCCAAACATTGAAATTCCTAAACATAGAAATACATTTACTTTTTTGTTCATTTTATAATGAATAATTACTCGAGAATCGCATGTATTATCATACGCAAACTTTTATCCCGAAAGTTTAACTTATTTGTTTTGAAATTGGCAGGTCTCCTGACTTGCGTCTTCATGTTGGTCTTCCCAAAGAAAATTCTTCAGTGACTTTGAAGTTTTACATGAAGCAAATTAGCTTACAGTTGCGGGAACAGTTCTGGATTTTAACCAGATTCCCTTTTAATTCATCCACACTAAGTGGATAAAACCAAATTCCGGTGCAAATGTAAAAATCTATTCTTAAATTATAATCTTATTACAAATAATATTACTTTTGAAGTATAAATAAAATAACAATGAATTCTATTTTCAGTAAAAAACAACTAGTTATACTATCTTTTATTTTAGTGGCTGCGATAATTCGACTTTTTCCACATATGCCTAATGTAACTCCAATTACAGCTATGGCTCTTTTTTCTGGTGTTTATTTCACTAATAAGAAGTTCGCATTCATAGTTCCATTACTTGCAATGTTAATAGCTGATATGTTTTTGGGCCTTTATGCCATTTCAATTTTCGTTTATTTAGCGTTTATTTTGGTTGGATATATTGGTATAAAATCCAAAAAAATAAGTATTTCAACAATACTATTATCAAGTGTTAGCTTTTTTATTATAACCAATTTCGGGGTTTGGTTATTGGGATACCCAAAAACTATGGATGGTTTAATAGAATGTTATACACTGGCTATTCCATTTTTTAGAAACTCAATAATTGGAGACTTCTTCTTTGCCGGGATTATGTACTTTGGATTTGAATTTATCTCCAAAAAGTATTTGAAAACTATATAAAATTTAAAACATAAAAATTGTTTAAAAAACGCTTTTATAGCGTTTTTTTTATAGGCATTAAAACTGTAAGTTTATAGTTATTAAATATTCTTGCAACACATATTAAAAATGACCGACAATTTAATTCTTATACTTTCTATTCTAATATCTGCCATTATTGGCGCCTATTTAGGAATGCTATTCACCAAACTTAAAAGTAAAAGTGAACAAAGCACGCTGGAAGAACGCCAAAATCAAATGGGAATGACCATTGATGAATTGAAGCAAAACTTAAGTAAAATTGAGAGTGAACGTGAAGAAATTAGAAGAGAAAAAGAGTTTATAAATTCTGAATTAACCAGAAAAAATACCGAGTACGAAAACCTTCAGCAGTTAAATATAAAACGCGATGCCGAAATTGAACAACGGCAAGAGCAATTGCGTAAAGATTTTGAATTGTTAGCTACTAAAATACTTGATGAAAAATCAGAAAAATTCACACTTCAGAATAAAGAAAATATAAAAAACATTTTAAATCCTTTACAAGAGAAAATTAAAATTTTTGAAGAGAAAGTAGATTTAACACAAAAGGAAAGTATAAGTATGCATTCGGCTTTAAAAGAGCAACTTTTAGGTTTAAAAGATTTGAATCAACAAATGACTAAAGAAGCTACCAATCTAACCAGAGCATTAAAAGGCGATAGTAAAATGCAAGGTAATTGGGGCGAATTAGTTTTAGAACGCGTACTAGAAAAATCAGGATTGGAAAAAGATAGAGAATATTTTGTACAGCAAAGTTTCACATTATCTGACGGTTCTCGAGTGCTCCCAGATGTGGTTTTGAATTTACCTGATGGTAAAAAAATGATAATAGATAGTAAAGTGTCGTTAACAGATTATGAGCGTTTAGTAAATGCCGATGATGATGATAAACCCCAATTTTTAAAGGCGCATGTAAACTCTATTAAAAAGCACGTTGATCAGCTTTCAGATAAAAACTATCAAGATTTATACGATATTGAATCCCCCGATTTTGTATTAATGTTTATTCCAATCGAGCCAGCTTTTGCTGTGGTCGTTAATGAAGATAATTCAATTTATAATAAAGCTTTCGAAAAGAATATTGTAATCGTCACACCTTCTACGCTTCTAGCAACACTTCGTACCATTGATAGTATGTGGAATAACGAAAAACAACAGCAAAATGCCATCGAAATTGCAAGACAAGCCGGTGCGCTTTATGATAAATTTGAAGGATTAGTAAGTGATTTAACAGGCGTTGGCAAAAAAATTGATGCCGCAAAAAGTGATTATTCTGCCGCGATGAATAAATTAGTTAAAGGTAGAGGCAACTTAATTACTAGTGTTGAAAAACTTAAAAAAATGGGAGCCAAAGCTAAAAAATCACTCCCAGAGTCCATTATAAAACGCGCTCAAGAAGAGGAAATTTAAACTTAAAAATTAGATGAAATTTTTTATAAAATTATTACTCGTACTCATTATAATAATTGCTGGATATTTTAGCTTTATATATTTTGTTCATTATAGCGAAGGCGTTAGAGCGGGAAAACTGGTGAAATTTAGTAATAAGGGTGTCATTTTCAAAACTTGGGAAGGCGAAATAAGCCAAGGGGTTTCCGAATCTCAAATATTTATTTTCTCAGTTGAAGATGATGAGAAAACCGTAATTAAAGATCTTGATAGATTTCAAGGGAAATTTGTGAAACTTCATTATTTTGAACGATATAAAAAACTATTTTGGTTGGGTGATACTAATTATTTCATAACTAAAGTTGAAGCAGAAGTAGATTAAGACCATTAAATTTTTCACATGTTTAAACATCCTAAAGAATCAAGAATCACTATTTCAGAGCTCATGTTGCCATCACATTCCAATTTTAGTGGTAAAATACATGGTGGGTATATTTTAAATTTAATGGATCAAATTGCTTTTGCCTGCGCATCAAAACATTCTAGACATTATTGTGTTACAGCTTCAGTTAATAAAGTTGATTTTTTAAATCCTATTGATGTAGGTGAATTAGTAACACTAAAAGCTACGGTGAATTATACTGGAAGAACTTCAATGGTTGTTGGTGTTCGGGTAGAATCAGAAAACATTCAATCAGGTGAAAAAAAACACTGTAATTCATCTTATTTTACAATGGTTGCCAAAGACGATTTTGGAAAAAATGTTCCAGTTCCAGGGCTTATCTTAGACACAGAGCAAAATGTACGACGGTTTGCTAGAAGCATATCGAGACAAGAACAGTCAAAACATAGATCAAATCGTTTTAAATCTTCAGAATTTAAAATTGAAGAACATTTAGAATTTATTAAAACTCAAAACGCTAAAATTATAATTTAGTGTAATGTTTTTTATTTAAATCGACTTATCTAACTATATTATTACTTTACATTAAAGGCCTTTTCAATAGATTTCACTGAAGGAAATGTGATAATATTTCAAAATATGCGCAAATTATTAATCTTCTTTGTTTTATTATTACTGGGTCTACTGGTTTATAACTATATAAATAAAGATCACAGAAATATTGCTACAGAACAAACCGTGTTGGTAGTTTCTTCAGCTAATATAAACGAGGAATTTTCAAAAAATTCGGTTGATTCTAAAAAACGCTATATAGATAAAACTATTGAAGTATTCGGACTAATTTCAGAAATAAATTCGTACGATATTACTTTAGATAATAAAGTTTTTTGCCTATTCAGCCTTGAAATAAAAGATAGTCTTAAAGAAAATATCAAAGTAAAAGTTAAAGGACGCGTTATTGGTTATGATGATTTACTAGAGCAAGTAAAATTAGATCAATGTACATTAATACGTGAGTAATTTAAACTTTACGATTATTTAATTATATAATTAATCCTTATCTTTAAAAAGGTTAACTCATATTTTAAATGTTATGAAAAACATTGTGCTTCTCTTTTTGATGGTATGTTCTATTTGTTATTCGCAAGATGATTTACTTAATGAAATTGACACCAATTCGATAGATTCGCAATATGCAACGGCGGCATTTAAAGGATTAAAAATTGTTAATTTTGAATCCACTAAACTTGTTTCCAAAAAAGAGCTAACCTTTATAGTAGCACACCGATTTGGTAGTCTTAAAAATGGATTTGATAATTTTTTCGGTCTTGATGAAGCTGTTACACGTTTAAATTTCGTCTATGGCATTTCGGAAAATTTAAATATTGGGGTTTCTAGAAGTTCCTTTCAAAAAATTTACGAAACATCCGCAAAATATAGACTTATTCGTCAAAAAGAAAATGGATTCCCATTTACAATGGTAGGTTTTAACGCTGTTTTAATAAATAGTGGTTTAGAAAAAGATAATTTACCTTTAATAGAATTTAAACACCGATTGGGCTATACAGCGCAATTACTAATATCTAGAAAAATTAATCCTAATTTTTCTATTGAATTAGCTCCATCTTTTTTTCATGATAATTATGTTGCAATAAACGAGCAAAACAATTCTCAGTTTGCCCTTGGTTTTGGTGGGCGTTATAAGATAACAAAGCGGTCTTCAATAAATATGGATTATGGATGGCATCTCAATAGAGCTGACACCTCCCCTTTTATAAATCCATTATCTATTGGTATTGATATTGAAACTGGAGGTCACGTATTTCAAATGCATTTTACAAATGCACAAGGCATGAATACTAACAGTTTTCTAGGTCAAACTTCCGGTGATTGGACAGATGGAGATGTGTTTTTTGGATTTAATCTTAGTAGAACATTTTAATTTTTAAAAATGAAAAAGATTTTAGTATTTATAAGTTTAGCCTTAATGTATTCTTGTACGAATTCTAGTGAAGATGATCTTATTGATTCAAATGCGTTACCAAATACTGTCACATACAATGATAACGTTAAAAGTATTATTGATAATAATTGCATCCAATGTCATTCAAACCCAGCTATCAATGGTGCGAGTGTTCCACTGTTAACTTATACCAATGTAAAATCTGCAGTTCAAAATAATAACTTAATAAGTAAAATAAATGGAACAGGTCCAGGTGGATTAATGCCTTTTGGCGGACCAAAATTACCGCAAAGCTTAATTGATTTAGTTATTAAATGGGAATCTGATGGCTTTATCGAAAATTAATAACCTTTAAATTTTATATGCTATGAATTTTAAAAATTTTATTAAACTTTTTACAATTTCACTACTGTTATTTAATTGTTCTAGTAGTGGAGACGAACCTATGTCGCAACCAAACAATCCAGATCCAGATCCGGACCCAAACCCATCAAGTATAACTTATAATGCGAATGTAAGAGTTATTATTAATAACAATTGTACATCTTGTCATGGAGACCCAACTACAAACAATGCTCCTATGTCACTTACAACTTATGCACAAGTAAGAAGTGCAGTTGAAACAAGAGGATTAATTAATAGAATCAATGATACCGATAACCCAATGCCACAAAATGGATTAATGTCTCAAGCCAACCGAGATTTAATCCAACAATGGGTTGATGATGGCTTGTTAGAGAATTAAAACATGAAAACTTTATTATACATTTTAACCATATTTATTAGCTTAAATATTTTTTCTCAAACCAAATTCATAACTAAAAATGGGGTTGTTAATTTTGAAGCTTCAGTGCCATCTTTTGAAGAAGTAAAGGCAACTAATAATGCGGTGACCGCCATAATAAATTCAGAAAATGGTGAATTTGCCGCTTTAGTACTTGTAAAAGGGTTTCGTTTTAAAAATGCTTTAATGGAAGAACATTTTAATGAAAATTATGCGGAATCTGACAAATACCCTAAAGCGACATTCAAAGGAAAAATAAAAGAATTTAATCTTAAAAATTTAGAAACTACAAGTAAGTTTCACATTAACGGCGAATTATATTTTCATGGACAAACGAAACAATTGAATGATGTTATAATAAAAATCTCTATGGAAAAAGATATTATTTCTATGAGCGGAAATTTTGAAGTTTTAGCCTCTGATTTTGATATAAAAATTCCAAAAATAGTTTCAAGTAAAATTGCTGAAAATATTGAAATTATGTTCGATTTTCAATTAAATAAGAAATAAAAAAAGCAGCTTAGAAGCTGCTTTTTTTATTTCTTATTTACTCAAATACATCTTTCGTCTTGAGTATAAATCGTAAAATTCGTCGTCTTTTAAACTATCTATAAACAAAATACTTTCGCCTGTACTTTTCATTTCTGGCCCTAGTTTTTTATTCACATTGTGAAATTTATTAAAAGAGAAAACGGGTTGTTTTATTGCGTAGCCATTTAATTTTGGCTTGAAATTAAAATCTTTTACCTTCTTTTCTCCCAACATCACTTTAGTTGCATAATTCACATAAGGCTCACCATAGGCTTTGGCGATAAACGGAACTGTTCTAGAGGCTCTTGGATTTGCTTCTATGATATATACGATATCATCCTTTATGGCAAACTGAATATTTATTAATCCAACTGTTTTTAATGCTAATGCGATAGTTTTTGTATGATCTTTAATTTGTTGCATTACAAATTCTCCTAAATTAAAAGGTGGCAAGGTAGAATTACTGTCTCCAGAATGTATCCCACAAGGCTCTATATGCTCCATAATACCAATTATATAAACATCTTCACCATCGCAAATAGCATCCGCCTCAGCTTCTATAGCTCCATCTAAATAGTGGTCTAATAGCAATTGATTCCCTGGCATTCTACTTAATAAATCAACTACATGCTTTTCGAGTTCTTCTTTATTAATTACAATTTTCATTCCTTGTCCGCCAAGTACATATGAAGGACGAACTAAAATTGGAAAATCTAACTTATCGGCTATTGCCGAAGCTTCATCAGCAGTAGTTGCAATATCAAACTCTGGATAAGGAATATTATTTTCTTTTAAGAGATTTGAAAACGAACCTCTATCTTCTGCTAAATCTAAGGCTTCAAATGTAGTTCCCAAGATTTTAATTCCATATTTGGTTAACTTTTCAGCAAGTTTTAAGGCTGTTTGACCACCAAGTTGGACAATGACACCTTCCGGTTTTTCGTGTTTAATAATATCATAAATATGTTCCCAGAAAACAGGTTCAAAATATAACTTATCAGCCGTATCAAAATCTGTAGATACAGTTTCGGGGTTACAGTTTATCATGATTGTTTCATAACCACATTCTGCAGCTGCCAACACGCCATGAACACAGCAATAATCAAATTCAATTCCTTGACCTATTCTATTTGGGCCAGACCCTAAAACAATAATTTTCTTCTTATCTGTAACAACACTTTCATTATCAGCGTAACGATTGCCATCGGCAGTTTCCATATCGCTTTCAAAAGTGGAATAATAATATGGTGTTTTTGCTTCAAATTCCGCAGCACAAGTATCTACCAATTTATAAACACGATTTACTCCTAATTCTTCACGTTTACTATAAACTTGGCTTTCTAAACATCCCAACATATGAGCAATTTGCCTATCGCCATAGCCCTTTTGTTTCGCTTCTAATAATAAATCCTTTTTAATGGTGTCTATGGTAAACGTTGAAATTTCATTTCTTAAAAAATGTAATTCCTCATATTGCTTCAAAAACCACATATCTATTTTCGTGATTTCATGAATTCTGCTTAAGGGAATTCCCATGGCAATAGCATCATAAATTATAAAAACTCTATCCCACGAAGCATGGGTTAATTTTTCTATAATTTGGTCGTAGTTCTTATTTTCTTTACCATCTGCACCTAATCCATTACGTTTAATTTCGAGTGATTGTGTTGCTTTATGCAATGCTTCTTGAAACGAACGCCCAATTCCCATTACTTCACCAACCGATTTCATTTGAAGCCCTAATGTTCTATCTGAGCCTTCAAATTTATCAAAATTCCATCGAGGAATTTTTACGATAACGTAATCTAAAGTTGGTTCAAATAAAGCCGACGTGGATTTTGTAATTTGGTTATTTAATTCATCTAAATGATAGCCTAATGCCAATTTAGCGGCAATTTTTGCAATTGGGTAACCTGTTGCTTTACTAGCTAATGCCGATGAACGAGATACACGTGGATTTATTTCAATTGCGATAATATCTTCTTTTTCATCTGGAGAAACTGCAAATTGCACATTACAACCGCCAGCAAAATCCCCAATACTGCGCATCATATGAATTGCCATATCACGCATTTTTTGGTATGTTCTATCGCTCAAAGTCATTGCCGGTGCTACGGTAATTGAATCGCCTGTATGAATTCCAATAGGATCCATGTTTTCGATAGAGCAAATTATCACGACATTATCATTTGAGTCTCTTAGCAACTCTAACTCATATTCCTTCCATCCTATTAGAGCTTTATCTATCATCACTTCATGAATAGGCGATATCTCTAATCCACGAGTTAATAATTCATCAAAATCCTCTTCTTTATGAACAAAAGACGCACCTGCTCCACCTAAAGTAAACGATGCTCTAATTATTAAAGGAAAACCAAATTCTTGAGCAATTTCTTTACCTTTTAAATAAGATGTTGCAGTAGCTTGAGGCGCCATAGGAATACCTATTTTAAGCATCAATTCTCTAAATTGCTCTCTATCTTCAGTTATATTTATGGCATCGATATCAACACCAATAATCTCAACATCAAAATCTTGCCAAATTCCTTTTTCATCTGCCTCAATACATAGGTTTAATGCGGTTTGCCCGCCCATTGTAGGTAAAACAGCATCAATTTGGGGGTGATCTTTTAAAATTTTAATAATCGATTTTGTTGTTAACGGAAGCAAATAAACATGATCTGCCATAGTTGGATCAGTCATAATAGTTGCTGGATTGGAATTGATAAGAATGGTTTCTATTCCGTCTTCTCTTAAGGATCTCAAGGATTGAGAACCTGAATAGTCGAACTCACACGCTTGACCAATAATAATTGGTCCAGAGCCAATAATTAAAATGGATTTTAGGTTTGGATTTTTAGGCATAGTTAAAATTTATTCTTGCAAAAATAGTTATCAATAGGGTATAAAAAAAGGTGTTACACCTAAGTAACACCTTTAAAATATTAACAATTG
>NZ_JABDMV010000094.1 GCF_013001275.1 Flaviramulus sp. | reverse complement strand
GAATTTTTTTTAATTGTTGTATTATCTGTTAATAGAAAATGCATCATATTTCCAGTTTCAAAATCACTTTTTGATATGACTATGTTTTTGTCTTTTCCCGATAAAATATTCAAAACATAATCGGTATTTACTTCTTTTTGTTCTTCTATTGTAAGATAAATATGGCAAAATGTATGACCCCAAATGGGCATTTTTAAAAGCTGATTTGCGATGGACAAACTAAAGACGTCAATTTCATCATTTGATAACTGATTACGAAGTTTTTTATATTTTATTCTAAGTTCTGATTTAGTCAATTTAAACGCTTTAGTTTGGTGGTTATATGAAACAAAGCATCGCCTTGATATACTACTGGCGATTCATTTACATTTATAATATAGCCAGAATTTGGAGCTTTTACAAAGTGATTTAATTTCCCGTAAGGATCTGTGATGTTTCCTAAAAGGTCGCCTTTTTTAATTTGAGTACCCGCAACAACAGAAGCTTTAAACATTCCAGAATAATGAGCACGTACCCAGCGGCTTTGGTTAATAAAAACACTGTCTTTTTTAGGGCGAGATGACATGAAATTAGTCTTTAACATGCCTAGGTGTTTTAATAAACGCTTTGCGCCGTTAACACCTGAGTTTGTTACAATACCATCAATATGAAATGATTTTCCCCCTTCAAAAAGTAATAACGGTTTACCTAAATTATAACAGGTTGTTCTAAAGGATTTTGATAAATTTTTCGAATATAAAACAAACGGTGCGCCAAACGCAATAGCAAGTTCATTTAAAGCTCTATTGTCTTTAGAATAGCGAAGTTGAGGAGCATTAAATCTGCCAGAACCACCCGTGTGAAAATCTATTATAATATCAACACTGGGAATTACGTCATGCATTAATTTATAAGCTACTCGACCTGCCAATGATCCTGTGGGGCTACCAGGAAATACACGGTTTAAATCTCGGCCATCAGGAAATTCACGTTTTAAATTTATAAACCCGAAAACATTGATAACTGGCATACAAATAATAGTACCGCATTTAGGTTTATTAATTCCTTTTGCAATAAGTTGCCTTACAATTTCAATACCGTTAACTTCATCACCATGTATACCCGCAGTAAATAAAACTGTTGGACCAGGTTTTTTAGATCGTTCAATAATAATAGGCACATTTATGGAAGAAGATGTGTGCAAGTTCGCCACATCAAAATTCACTTCTTTACTCTCTCCTGGTTTAATTTGCGCACCCAGAATGTTTAAAATGTTATTTTTTACTGTGGCCATTTATTTTTTGTTTTTTTCAATGAAAGCAATAATAGCTTTGGCAATATTCCTCCCGGTTGCGGTTTCAATTCCTTCTAAACCCGGTGTAGAGTTCACTTCTAATAATAATGGGCCTCTTGCAGATTGTAACATATCAACACCACATACAGGTAATTTTAATGCTTTTGATGCATTCATGGCTAATTTTAATTCATCATGGTTAAGTTTTACAATATTTGCTGAGCCACCTCGGTGTAAATTAGAGCGAAACTCACCTTCTTTTCCTTGACGTTTCATCGCACCTACCACTTGTCCATCAACAACCAAAGCTCTAAGGTCTGCGCCTCCAGCTTCTTTTATAAATTCTTGAACAATAACCCTAGCTTGCAAACCATTGAAAGCTTCTAAAACAGATTCTGCAGCATTTTTTGTTTCGGCTAAAACAACACCCAAACCTTGTGTGCCTTCTAATAACTTAATAATTACAGGCGTTCCTCCAACATGTTCTATAACTTCTTCAACATCTCGCGAGTAATTTGTAAATACAGTTTTTGGCATGCCAATACCTACTTTACTTAAAATTTGTAAGCTTCGTAATTTATCTCGAGAGCGCAGAATAGCATCGGATGTTACAATAGAAAAAACACCCATTATTTCAAATTGCCTAACAACAGCGCAACCATAAAAGGTTACAGAAGCACCTATTCTTGGTATGATGGCATCAACATAATCCAAATATCTATCTTTATAATAAATAGTAGGTTTTTCTTTTTCAATAATGATATCACATTTTAGTGGATCTATTACTTCAACCTTATGCCCTTTTTTCACACCCTCTTCTACGAGTCGATCGGTTGAGTACAAGTGGGAATTTCTTGAAAGAATAACTATGTTCATTTTCCTTTTAAATTAAATGAAACGTTTTCCAGATCAACATCAACAATAAACTTTTTTTTTAAAAATTGTCTACCTATTAGTACAGGAAATCTCATGTCATCTCGAGTACTTAATGTTAAGTTTATCTTGTATTTTTTACCAAACAATATAACTTCAGATTTTACTTTATAACGGTTCTCTTTAAAACCATTGCTGCTTTTTACATTAGTTCGCGAAAAAGTATCAAAAACAATTTTTACTTTTCCAAAATTTTGGTGTACGTCACTATTAAAAATACATTTTAATGAATTGTTTTCTTCAATAATTTCGGAACAGTGAATTGCTGAAGTATAAGCTCCTGTATCAATTTTTACATCTATATCGAATAACCCAAGTTTTGGAAAGTCAATTTTATCAATTCTGCCAATTATTTTTTTGCTCATAATATGATTTAAAAATGAAGCAATTTACCAAATTAGTTGGTTAAAAAAGCCAATAATATAAAAGATTAATAATGAAGAAATATTACTATTTGTAGTTATGTAATTGCCCGTCATTTTCATGGAATTAGTTTAATATTTATCAGTAACACTGTTTACTTCAATCCAATAATCATCAGGGTCTTGAATATAAACTTGTTTAACACCATCGTTTCGAATGGTTATTTTATTTTCTTCACCGGCCCAACTACTATAATTAACTTTCATAACGTTTAATTGTTTAATAAAAGCATCAAAATTAGACGTTGTAACCGCAAAATGAACTGCTTTATTAAGCTTGATGTCGCCTTTTATTGAGGAGATTAAATGAAGTTCTTTTCCATCACCTAACGAAAACCATCTAATGCCCTCAACCTTTGTTTTATTTGTAATTTCATTTAGTTCTAAAATAGTTTTATAGAATTCTGAAGATTTTTCAATGTTTTTTACTGAAAGCGCCACATGATCAAAACTCATCGAAAAGTTAGGTGTTACTTGAGCTATTGTAGGTTGTGTAAGTAATAGCATTAAAAGAAATATTATATTTTTCATTTTTTACTATAAATATTTAGTTAGACTAGCGTCAAGGACAAGATACTAAAAAACAGGAATGATTTTTCCCAATATCTATAATTTAATATACCTTTGGATTAATGGATAACCCCGCATTAAATATACAATTACAAACCCTACCAAACCAACCTGGAGTTTATCAATATTACGATAAAGAAGGTACTATTATTTATGTGGGTAAGGCAAAAAATTTAAAAAAAAGGGTAACATCTTATTTTACCAAAACCCACGAAAACGGTAAAACACGTGTGCTCGTAAAAAAAATAGCCAATATAAAACACATCGTTGTTGATACGGAAACCGATGCATTACTTTTAGAAAATAACTTAATAAAAAAGCACCAACCTCGTTACAATGTATTATTAAAGGATGATAAATCATATCCATGGATTTGCATAAAAAAAGAACACTTCCCACGCGTGTTTTCAACTAGACGAATTATAAAAGATGGAAGCGAATATTTTGGTCCGTACACCAGCGTTAAAACGGTTTATACACTTTTAGATTTAATAAAAGGACTGTACAGTTTACGTACATGCAATTATCATTTATCTGAAGAAAAAATACAGGCAGGAAAATATAAAGTGTGTTTAGAATACCATTTAGGAAACTGCAAAGGCGGCTGCGAAGGGTTAGAAACAGAACAAGAATATAACGAGAGCATCAAGGCAATTAAAGAAATTTTAAAAGGAAATTTTAAAGACTCACTTTCTCAGTTCAAAACGCAAATGAAGGAATTTGCGGAACAAACAAAGTTTGAAGAAGCGCAAAAAATAAAAGAAAAAATTGATGTTTTAGAAAATTATCAGGCAAAATCTACAATTGTCAATCCTAAAATTAGTAACGTAGATGTGTTCACTATTATGAGTGATGAAAGTTATGGTTACATTAATTTTTTGCAATTATCTTACGGTTCAATTATTCGTTCGCATACTTTAGAGATAAAGAAGAAATTAGATGAATCTGACAAAGCCTTGTTGGAATTAGCGATAACCGAATTAAGGCAACGATTCAATTCCAATTCAAAAGAAATTTATGTGCCTTTTAAAGTTGATATAGGAGAAGATATAAAAGTTACGGTTCCGCAATTGGGTGATAAAAAGCACATTTTAGATTTATCGCTTAGAAATGCTAAGTATTTTAGAATGGATCGCTTTAAGCAAATGAAGATAGTTGATCCTGACAGGCACGCCAATAGAATTATGGCACAAATGAAAGCAGATTTGCGTCTGTCTGAAGAACCACGTCATATTGAATGTTTTGATAATTCAAACATTCAAGGAACAAACCCAGTTGCGGCATGCGTTGTGTTTAAAAACGGCAAGCCAAGTAAAAAAGATTATCGCCATTTTAATATAAAAACTGTTGAAGGTCCAGACGATTTTGCGTCAATGGAAGAAGTTGTATTTAGGCGTTATAAACGCTTGATTGATGAAAAACAACCATTGCCACATCTCATAATTATTGATGGAGGAAAAGGGCAATTGTCATCCGCTATAAAAAGTTTAGATGCTTTAAATTTAAGAGGTAAAATAGCTATTGTTGGGATTGCAAAACGTTTAGAAGAATTATTTTACCCAAACGATCCAATTCCCTTATATTTAGATAAAAAAAGCGAGACCTTAAAAATTATCCAACAACTGCGTAATGAAGCACACCGATTTGGTATCGAGCATCATAGAAATAAACGCAGTAAAAGTGCGTTAAATACAGAACTTGAAACAATTTCTGGCGTGGGAGATAAAACTATTGTGGAGTTACTTAAGCATTTTAAATCAGCAAAGCGAATATCGAACGCCAAATTAGATGAGTTGGAGGCTGTTGTTGGAGTGTCGCGAGCTGAAAAGATTTATAATTTTTATCATGAAAAATAACTAATTAAGTTGAAAAATAAACACATCATATTTACACTATTTCTTTTTTGTTTTCTATTTGCAAAAGCGCAAAATGAAACACAAAAAATACATGCCCCAAAAGTAGGCTTGGTATTAAGTGGTGGTGGAGCCAAAGGATTGGCTCATATTGGTGTGCTTAAAGTTATTGATAGTTTAGGTGTAAAAATAGATTACGTTGCTGGCACCAGTATGGGTGCAATAATAGGTGCATTGTATGCATCGGGTTACTCAGGGAAACAACTGGATTCATTGTTTCAAACAATTGATTTTGAGACCATTATAAATGATGAACTACCACGTTCCTCCACGGCTTTTGATGAGAGGGCTAATCTGGAAAAATATGCTGTAAAATTACCGTTTGATGATTTTAAAATAAAGCTTCCATCAGCGCTTTCTAGAGGACACAATACATATAGCTTGTTTTTAAAATTGACCATTCATGTAAACCAAATAAATGATTTTAGTAAGTTACCGATTCCATTTTTTTGTATTGCAACAAACGTTGAAACTGGCAAACAAGTTATTTTAGAAAAGGGTAATTTAACACAATCTATGATGGCTAGTGGAGCGCTACCATCATTATTTCAGCCGGTCAATATTAACGACGAAATTTTAATTGATGGCGGTGTCGTAAATAATTATCCAATTGATGAACTCCGTGCTAAAGGAATGGATGTTATTATTGGTGTAGACGTGCAAGATGGTCTAGCAACACGGGAAGACCTAGTTTCTGCCCCTGAAGTTTTAATGCAGATTAACAACTTCAGAACCATAAACGACATGAAAGCGAAAGTTGATAAAACAGATATCTATATTAAACCAAATATAAAGGACTTTAATGTAGTTTCGTTTGATGAAGGTGAGAGTATTATTGAGTCAGGAAAAATTGCGGCGTTCTCCAAGCTACATGCTATAAAAGAATTAAAGGCAATAACTAAAAATGAAAGGTCCGATTTTAAATTTAATAGGATAGATAGTTTAACTATTAATGCTATTTCGGTTAAAGGAATTGAGAAATATTCAAGAGCCTATGTTTTAGGAAAACTTAAGATTAAAAGTGACCAAAAAATAAGTTATAATGATTTTAAAAAAGGTGTGAATAACTTAGTAGCAACAAATAATTTTGACTCTTTTGAGTATCAATTAAAAAGTACTAAAGAGAAAGAAGGGTTCAACCTTGAAACTACTATAAAGGAATCACAAGTCAACACGTTTCTAAAATTTGGTATTCACTATGACGATTTATACAAAAGTGCCGCGCTCGTTAATTTAACAAGAAAACGATTATTTTTCAATAACGATGTATCCTCTCTAGATGTTATTCTTGGTGATAACGTACGATTTAATTTTGAGTATTTAATAGATAATGGATTTTATTGGAGCATTGGTTTAAGATCTAGATACAATCAATTTCACAAAAACATTAATGCCCAGTTATTACTTGATGATACACAAATAACAGCTACAGGTTTAAATAAAATAGACGTTAAACTTCGTGATCAAACAAATCAATTCTATTTACAAACCCTATTTAGAAAAGACTTTGCACTTGGTATTGGGGCTGAACACAAACGACTGTCCATTGATTCTGAAACTATTTTTGGTAGTAATGAAAATGATGTTTTTAAATTAGAAAACACAGATTATCTTAGTTTTTTTGGAACATTGAAATTAGATACTTATGATAACAAATATTTTCCAAGCAAAGGGGTGTATTTTGATGGTGAGTTTCATATGTATTTTTATGCATCAGATTTTAATCAAGAGTTTCAAAATTTCTCAGTTGCCAAAGCAGATATGGGTTATGCGTTTAGTATCACAGATAAATTAGCAATTAATTTACAAACGCATGGCGGCTTTAAATTGGGTGATAAATCAACTCGAACTTTAGATTTTGCTTTAGGAGGTTATGGTAATAATTTAATAAATAATTTTATTCCATTTATTGGTTATGATTTTATTTCGCTTACAGGTAATAGTTACGTAAAAGCATCTGCACTTGCTGATTATGAAATTATTAAAAACCATCATATTTCAATTGAAGGAAATTGGGCTAATATTGATGATAATATTTTCGATTCTGGTGAGTGGTTCACGCTTCCAGATTATAGAGGTTACGCCTTGGGTTATGCCATTGAAACCTTTTTAGGTCCAATCCAAGCTAAATACAGTTATTCGCCAGAGCAGAAAGCAAGCACGTGGTTTTTTAATATTGGTTTTTGGTTTTAAATATCACTTCTAAAGTGTATTAAATGTCTAAAAAAATTAAGATATTTGTATCATTATGAATCTTTTTTGGAAAGACTTATTATCATTTCTACATTTTCTTATCAAGAGAAATCCTGAATAAGCGGGCAATATTGTATCTTTATATACTCTGATATTTAAAATATTATCACCTCTGACTTTGTCAATTGGTTAACTTTAAAATATAAAAAACATGCCTTTTTATCATAAATTAGGAAGTATTCCCCATAAACGCCATACACAATTTAGAAAACCTGATGGCAGTTTGTATTCCGAACAGTTATTTGGAACAATTGGCTTCGACGGGATGTCAACCAATAGTTATCATGAGCAGCGTCCAACTCAGGTAAAAGATATAAAAAAACAATATAGTGTAGCTCCAAAGATTGCAAAAGCAAATAACATACAATCCTACCGTTTAAAAGGATTTCAAGTAAAACCAGAATCGGATTATTTGGCGAGTAGAAAAACCATTTTAATTAATAGCGATTGTGCTATAATATTAGCCGCCCCTCAAGAATCCACAAAAAACTATTTTTATAAAAATACGGATGCAGATGAATTAATTTTTATCCATAAAGGGTCGGGAAAATTAAGAACACACTTAGGAAATCTCGATTTTAAATACGGCGATTATTTATTAGTTCCGCGAGGAATAATTTATAAAATAGATTTTGACACCAAGGATAACCGATTATTTATTGTGGAGTCACGCCGACCAATTTACACACCAAAGCGCTATAGAAATTGGTTTGGACAATTATTAGAACATTCGCCTTATTGCGAACGCGATATTCGCAGACCGAACGAGCTAGAAACTAATAACGAAAGTGGTGAATTTTTAATAAAAGTAAAAAAGCAAGATGAAATAATTGAAATGGTTTACGCCTCACATCCTTTCGACGTTATTGGATACGATGGTTACAATTATCCGTACGCATTTTCAATACACGATTTTGAACCTATTACAGGGCGCATCCATCAACCACCACCGGTGCATCAAACATTTGAAACGGATGCCTTTGTGGTGTGTAGTTTTGTTCCTAGATTATATGATTATCATCCTAAATCTATTCCAGCTCCGTACAATCACAGCAATATTGATAGCGATGAAGTATTGTATTATGTTGACGGCGATTTTATGAGCAGAAATGATGTTAAAGAGGGGCATATTTCATTGCATCCGGCTGGCATTCCTCATGGTCCGCATCCCGGAGCAACTGAGCGTAGTATAGGTAAAACAAAAACGGATGAACTCGCTGTAATGGTAGATACGTTTAAACCACTTAAAGTAACCGAAGAGGGTATGAAAATAGCTGATGAGGATTATCATAAATCGTGGTTAGAACATTAAAATTATTTGAAGCTAATCCTGCTTTACGCTATATCTTTTTTGCTTTTAGAAACAAAAAAGTTTAAAACGATCGAGGGATAGTTGAACGGCTACAATCAGATATAAAATACCGTAAAATCGATATAAACCAAACGATTTAACGAAAAACAAAATAAACAAATTATCATGAGTAAAGACATTAAATCAGTAAACTACGGTTTAGAAAAAATATTTGAAGGTGCGCAAGATTTTTTGCCACTTTTAGGAACAGACTATGTGGAATTCTACGTAGGTAATGCAAAACAATCTGCACATTTTTACAAAACAGCCTTTGGGTTTCAGTCCTATGCGTATAAAGGATTAGAAACAGGCTCAAAAGACTCTGTTAGTTATGTGTTAAAACAAGACAAAATCAGATTGGTTTTAACCACACCACTTACAAGTAAATCACCAATAAACGAGCATATTGTAAAACATGGCGATGGTGTTAAAGTTGTGGCACTTTGGGTGGAAGACGCCAAAAAAGCGTACGAAGAAACAACAAGCAGAGGAGCGAAATCATATATGGAGCCTGTAGTTGAAACCGATGAGCATGGCGAAGTGGTTAGAGCAGGTATTTACACGTATGGCGAAACGGTACATATGTTTGTAGAACGGAAAAATTATAAAGGTGCGTTTTTACCTGGATTTCGTGAATGGAAATCAGATTACAACCCTGAACCAGTTGGATTAAAATATATCGATCACATGGTTGGTAATGTAGGTTGGGGGCAAATGAATACCTGGGTAAAATGGTATGAAGATGTAATGGGATTTGAAAATTTCTTATCATTCGATGATAAACAAATTCACACCGAGTATTCAGCACTTATGAGTAAAGTGATGAGCAACGGGAACGGACGAATTAAATTTCCAATTAACGAGCCTGCAAAAGGAAAAAAGAGATCGCAAATAGAAGAGTATTTGGATTTTTACGAAGGCGCGGGAGTACAACATATCGCCGTAGCTACAGATGATATTATTAAAGCAGTAAGCCAATTGAAATCTCGGGGCGTTGAGTTTTTGTCAACACCTCCTGAAGCTTATTACAGGGCAGTACCTGGCAGATTGGAGGAACATAGCCATGAGTTAAGAGAAGATATTGAAACCTTAAAAAGTTTAGGCATTATGATTGATGCCGATGAAGAAGGATACTTATTGCAAATTTTCACCAAACCAGTGGAAGACAGGCCAACTTTATTTTTTGAAATCATACAACGAATGGGAGCAAGAGGTTTTGGAGCAGGAAATTTTAAAGCTCTTTTTGAATCTATAGAACGTGAACAAGCCAATAGAGGAACACTATAAACATAAGTGTATATATTCCCAAAACTCTATCAGTTTCGATTGATAGAGTTTTTTAATTTAAATCTTCATTATTTTCTTAAGACTATCTAATAATAACAGGCTATGTGAAGATTTTTTATATTTTTGGAACAGTAATTGTAATTTCTAGTTTATACAATAAAACAACACAACAAGAGTTACAATACAATTACCCAAAGAAAATGAAAAAAGTACTACTTATATTAGTTACACTAGTTTCTATGCAAACTTCCATGGCACAACAAAAATCTGCTTTTGGTGATGGTGAATGGTTCAAATTTAAAATGAGTTATAGCAACTGGCTTAAGGCTGGTAATGCAACACTTACCGTAAAGGACTCCGAATTGGACGGAAAAGACGTTTATCATGTAGTTGGTAAGGGCTGGACTACAGGTATGATTAAATGGTTTTTTAAAGTAAAGGATAGGTACGAAAGCTATTTTGATAAGAAAACCATGGTGCCATATAAATTCATAAGAAATATTGATGAAGGTGGGCATACCAAAGATTTAGAAATTGATTTTGACCAAGAAAATCACAAAGCGCATATTACCGATAAAAAGCACAACACTAAAAAAGTAGTTGATACCAAACCAAACATTCAAGATATGGTATCGACGTTTTATTATCTTAGGAATAATTTAGATACTAGCAAATTAAAAATAGGTGACGAGGTGCGAGTTGATATGTTTTTTGATGAAGAAAACTACGGGTTTAAATTGATGTATTTAGGTGAAGAAACCATAGATACAGAATTTGGGGATATAGAATCTTTAAAATTCAGACCATATGTGATGGCGGGGCGTGTTTTTAAAGAAGAAGAAAGTTTAACGCTATGGGTGTCAAAAGACAAAAATAAATTACCTTTACGCATCAAAGCAGATTTAGCCGTAGGGTCTCTTCGAGCAGATTTAGAGGCTTTCAAAGGACTAAAACACCCTTTCAAAGTAGTTTTTAATAATTAGAAATTTTGAGTGCCAAAATAACCGACCAACTTAAGGAAAAATACGATGCCTTAGACCAAGATGTAGAAGTACATTTAGAAGGTTTATTGCATAGTAAACCCATTAATTATTGGGATTATATTCAAACAGATGCTTTATTAAATCTTCAAATACAACGCACTGTTTTTCCAGATGAAAAAGTGTTTATAATGTATCATCAAATCTCTGAACTTTTGTTCAAAATGATACTTAGTGAAATTGAGCAAGTTGCAGAAAGCGAAAACATAAAAACTGAAATTTTCACAGATAAGATAATGCGCATCAGTCGTTATTTTGATGTGCTTACATCGTCCTTCAGTATTATGAAAGACGGTATGGATGTTGAGCAATACAATAAATTCCGAACAACATTAACACCAGCAAGTGGATTTCAAAGTGCACAATACAGAAAAATAGAATTTGCGTCTACTGAGCTTATTAATCTTATAGATAATCGTTTTAGAGACACAATTGATAGAAATTCGTCTTATGAAAATGCTTTTGAACATCTTTATTGGCAAGCCGCTGGTAAAGATTTTAAAACTGGAAAAAAAACCTACTTATTAAATGCTTTTGAAGAACGGTATAAAGAGGAATTTATTAGATTTACTAAATTTTATTTTAAAAATAATCTTTGGACTAAATTTAAGGCATTACCTAAAAAAGATCAGGCCAATAAAGATTTGATAAAAGCCATGAGGCATTATGACTATACAGTGAATATAAAATGGGTAATGGCACATTATAATACGGCTAATCATTACTTAAATATTAATGGTAAAACTGCCGAAGCAACAGGC
>NZ_JABDMV010000079.1 GCF_013001275.1 Flaviramulus sp. | reverse complement strand
GAATTAAACAACAAATACCTCTAACTATCATTTGTATTTTTACGCCTGCCCTACTTGGTTCATAAAGTTTATCAACCATATTATAGCTTGAAATACTATTCATTTTCAATCTAATTAGGCCATGCTTGCCGTTCTTTACTTTTTCAATTTCATTATCTATTAATTTAAAAACCGCTTTTTGTGTGTAGTGCGGCGAAACTATTAAATGTTTATAGCGATATATTTTATAGTTGGTTTGAAAGAAACTAAAAATCTTATTGACGTCTTTTAATATTTTTTGATTGGATGTAAATAAAGTGTAATCGGTATATATTTTTGCTGTAGATTCGTTAAAATTTCCTGTACTTATAAAACCATAACGCTTTATTTTTTTATTTTCCTCACGTTCTATAACGCACATTTTACTGTGCACTTTAAGCCCCTTAACTCCAAAGATAAGAGTAACCCCTTCATCTTCCATTTGCTGCGCGTAATCAATATTTGCTTGCTCATCAAACCGTGCTTGTAATTCGATGGATACGGTTACCAATTTTCCGTTAATAGCCGCATTAATTAGAGAACTTGCAATATGCGATATTTCTGCGAGTCTATAAATTGTAATTTTAAGTGTTTTTACAGCAGGATCTAAGGCCGCTTCTCGCAAAAACTTAACAATGTATGAAAATGATTGATAAGGCGCATGAAGCAAATAATCTTTATGTGCGATATATTCGAAAATATTATCGTGTAAGCTAAGGCCTTTAATTGGTAACGCTTCAATTTTATTGTACAACAAATCTTTTCGTCCTAAACTAGGAAACCCCATGTAATCGCGTCTGTTATGGTAACGACCACCTGGAATGATACTATCTGTATCATCAATACCCATTTTTGACATTAAAAATTGAAGCGTTTCATTATCAATATTTTTATCAAAAACAAATCTTACAGGTTCACCTATTTGTCTGTGCTTGACACTATCGGATATTTTTTCAATAAAACTTTTACTTAAATCACTTTCAAAATCTAACTCGCCATCTCTAGTTATTTTTATCATGTGTGCCGATATATTTTTATAATTGAAAATATTAAATATATCGCTTAAACTGTGGCGAATTAAATCATCTATCATAATGATAAAACTTTTTTCACCTTGCTTTGGTAACACTACAAAACGTTCGATGGATTTCGGTATTTCTATTAAAGCAAATTGCCTTTTACCACCACTTAACAACATTCTAACCGCTAAATACGCGGCGCTATCTTTTAGATTTGGTAGCACAACTTCATCATTAAGAATTATAGTTACTAATGCTGGACTTACAGTTCGTACAAAGTAATTTTTTATAAAATCATGCTGTTTACTATCAATTTCGTTTTCATCAATAATATAAATATTTTCTTCTTCGAGTCTTTTATGAATAATTTCTAAAATCTCTAAACTCTCACTTTGTTGCTTTATAACGATTTGCGTGATAATTTCAAGAAGTTCTTTTGCTTTAATACCTCCAAGCTCGCTTTTCGCACCTTTTCCAGCTTCAACAATCCGTTTTACAGTAGCATACCTAACCTTAAAAAATTCGTCTAAATTATTAGAAAAAATACCTAAAAAACGTAAGCGTTCAATGAGTGGAACCGTTTCATCTGATGCTTCTTGCAAAACTCTTGCATTAAATTGAAGCCAACTTATTTCTCTGTTTACATAACTATTGTGTATAGTTTCTGTTTTTGTCATGCGGTATTTTTTATTAGAAAAACAAATATATTCTTTTTGAGGTTAATTCTGTCGCTAAAAAGAGATTTGAAATAGCGATTATTCAATTTTATTTTAAATCTCGAGGGAAAACCGTTTTTACCGTGCTACCTTGTTTTAAGGCATCCCAACTTTCAATATTAAAATCTATGATGGTTACACCGCAGGTTGGAACATTTTCAATATATAAATTACCATAGGTGTTTACAAACCAAGTTATCGCATGATTATGTCCAAAAATGAGCAGTTCTTTAACATTTTTTGGACAACTTTTAATCACTTCTAGAAGATTACTACCGGAAAAGTCGTACAAATCAGGGTTTAATTTGAAGAAATCGCCACTAAAACCGTGGTTTTTTACAAAAACTTTTGCTGTTGTGCGAGCGCGCACCGCATTGCTACTTAATATTAAATCTGGATTAAAAGAACCCTTTAAATATTTAGAAACAAGTTCGGCATCCTTCTCGCCACGGGCATTTAGTGGCCTTTCATGATCTATCACATTATGCTTCCATGAAGATTTTGCGTGTCTAACTAAGATTAATTTTCTCATAATTATCGTTGAAATGCATTTAATATCGTTAAAATGTTATTATTTTCGATGAAATGTTGTTTTTATCGGATTAAAGATATATTTTGCCTCACTAAATAACTGAATAATGACCCCAAATCAAATTCACATTAATTATCCATCAGCATTTATAATCGTGCTATTCCCTCATTCGATTATAGAATTTATTACTTCTAAATCATTAAACATATGATTTATAGGCCATTCTATAATCTAACAAATAACATATAATTTTTATGTCGCTAGTCGACACATTATATATAATGAAGGAAAATTACGAAATTATGAATACAAATTGCAATCTTATTAAAAGCATGTCTACTGTTTTTAAAAAATCCCTTGGTGCTTTTTTAAATCTGCTTTTCATTCATTCTTTTAAAACAATAAAAAACAAACCCAATGTAGTATGGTTATTAGCCTTACTTTTCTTTTTGGGTTTACATACTAACCAACTTAACGCTCAAAACCCAGGGCAAGCAGCCAATTTTAGTATAAAGGCCGATACCTATTCGGGTGCTTTTAACTCGGTTTCTGATGACTGGTTTCA
>NZ_JABDMV010000063.1 GCF_013001275.1 Flaviramulus sp. | reverse complement strand
GATACTGGAAATTATCTTAAAAAAATACAACCTGAGCGTGTAAGTCATTTTAAAGAAATAGAAATACGCGCAGATTGGGGATTAAGCGAAACACTTCAATTTAATTAATATTAAAGGCATCCTTATCGTCCAAAAACTTGAGTTTATTTCGGTAATAATTAATATGACTTTGTTCTAGAGTTATTACTTCAATTTGCTCCATATTAGGTTTTATACTTGTTATAGCATTTCCTAACACATCATATACTGCAGAACTTCCGGAATATTCGTTTTTACCCTTATCAATTCCTACCCGATTTACTCCAATTACATAACTCATGTTTTCTATGGCTCGAGCTTTTAATAAGGCATCCCATGCTGAAATTCTTGGTTTTGGCCAATTCGCCACATACACCAAAACATCATAATTTTCAATATTTCGAGACCATACTGGAAATCGTAAATCGTAACAAACTAACGGACATATTTTCCAACCATTATAATCTATAATAACTTTTTCATTTCCTTTTGAAAACACTTTATCTTCTCCAGCAAGAGTAAATGTGTGCCGTTTATCATAATATTTTACTTTCCCATAAGGCTCTACAAAAAGTAATCGATTATAAAAGTTGTTATTTTCAGAAACAATGATACTTCCTATTATTGACGTCTTATTTTTTGCAGCAAGTTCTTGCATCCACAAAACCGTTTTTCCGTCCATTGATTCTGCAAATTCAACAGCATTCATTGTAAACCCAGTTGTGAACATTTCTGGAAGAATAACTAAATCAACAGCATCTATAATACTTTCAATTTTTGCTTTAAAATTTTCACGATTTTGATTTGGGTTTTCCCAAACTAAATCTGATTGTATTAATGCTATTTTGAGTGTATTCTGCATTCAAAAATTAATTTATTTTAATTTCTTTTTTGATTTAACTTTTGCTTTGTTGTACTGTGCTATTTTGCTCAGCCATTTCTCTTCTGCTATTGGAGAGAGTTTCCCTTTATTCTTTAATTTTTCATATTTCTGGATGGCATCTTCATGTTTTTTTACCGCTTTATCAAAATTTGATTGCGCTTTTTCATTTTGTTTTAATTCCTTTTCAGCCTTTTTTTGTTTCTTTTCAGCAACTTTTTGCTGTTTTTCTGCTTTTTTTTGCTCTTTTTCGGCTTTTTCTAGTCTTTTTGCCCTTTCTTCAGATTCTTTAATTTGAGCCATTTTATTATCTAAAGCATTCCTAATTTGCTGCTTTTCTTCAGTAGTTAATGTTTCTGTAACGTTAATACTGTTTTTAAAAATTTGATCTTTTTTAATTTCATATGTCTCGCCGTTAAAATTAACTTCTTGAGCGCTTGCTAGGTAACCGAAACCAACTAATAATAGCAATGTGAAATATTTCATTATATTTTATGTATTAATTTTATTGTTTATTTATTAGACTCAAAATTAATATAAAAGTAACTTAAATTTTAATTAAAATTTCAGCTGCTTTTTTTAATGTATCATCTGTTTTTGCAAAACAAAACCTTAGCACTTTATTGTCTAAATTATTCTCGTTGAAAACGGATAATGGAATGGATGCTATTTTTGATTCTTTTGTTAATCGTTTTGCAAAATCTACATCGTATTCTCGAGAAATTTCAGAGTAATCTAGAACTTGAAAATAAGTTCCTTTTGAAGGTTTAAATTTAAATCTTGAGCCTTTTATCAAATCTAAAAACATATCTCTTTTTCTTTGATAAAATTCAGGCAATTCTAAATAATGCTTTGGTTCTTTTAAGTAATCTGCAATTCCTTTTTGTGTTGGGTGATGAATGCAAAACACATTAAACTGATGCAATTGCATAAACATTTTCATAAGTTCTTGAGGAGCGCAACAATACCCTATTCGCCAACCAGTATTATGGAACGTTTTACAAAATGAAGCTACTACAAAGCTTCGCGTTTTTAAATCGGGAAACAAACAAGTGCTTTGATGCTTTTCATCATCATAAATCATATGCTCATATACCTCATCACTTAATACTAAAATATTTGTCCCCGTTGTAAGCATTTGCAACTGTAACATGTCTTCTTTTGAAAACACGGATCCAGATGGGTTGTGAGGCGTGTTCACAATAATCATTTTAGTATTACTATTTATTTTTTGCTTGACTCGATTCCAATCGACACTAAAATCAGGAGCTTTTAATTGTACTGCAATGGATTTTCCGCCATTAAGTGTTATTGCTGGTTCATAACTGTCATATGCAGGTTTAAAAATAATAACTTCATCATTCGCATTTATAAACGTATTTATAATTGTAAAAATGGCCTGAGTAGCCCCTGCAGTTACCGTAATTTCGCTTTCCGGATTATAAGTAGTATTATATAGTAATTCTATCTTTTTTGAAATCGCTTCACGCAATTCTAAATTACCAGCCATTGGTGCATATTGATTGTATCCAGAATTCATAGCCTTATTAACTAAGTCTATTAATTTTTGGTCACTACCAAAATCTGGAAACCCTTGAGATAAGTTTAGTGCGTTGTGCTCGTTTGCCAAACTACTCATTGTTGAAAAAATAGTGGTTCCTACATTTGGAAGTTTAGACGTGTGTTGCATAGTTGTAAAGATAATGACTTATCACAATATTTTAATAGGTATTCTCTGCTTCTAAAAAGAAAAAATATCATTTTATTTAATTGTGACCCCTAATTAATTGACATAAAAAAGCCTTGAAATTTCAAGGCTTTTTTATTTATTTTTAATTTCTATTAGTCTCTACCGCCAAATACTTGAAGCGCCCAGTATAAAAGTGAAGCCAACGCACCAATTGCTGCAACAAGGTATGTTCTGGCTGCCCATTTAAGGGCATCTTCTGAACCTGCATATTCTTCTTGTGAAACCATGTTTTTATTTTTCAACCATGCCAATGCTCTGTTACTCGCGTCGTACTCAACAGGTAGCGTGATAAAACTGAACAAGGTTGCAAACCCCATAAACGCCACACCTGCTGCTGCAACCCACCAACCTAAACCTAAGCCTGCCGCGCCTCCTAGTACCAGTCCACCTATTATTAACCATTGTGACATCCCTGAAGTAACACTAACAACGGGCACTAAAGTAGATCTCATTTGTAACCAATTATATGCTTGTGCGTGTTGAACGGCATGTCCGCATTCGTGTGCCGCAACAGCCGCAGCAGCTGCGTTTCTTTGGTTATATACAGATTCACTTAAATTTACCGTTTTGTTTTTTGGATTGTAATGGTCTGTTAATTGTCCAGGCGTTGAAATAACCTCAACATCTCTAATACCATGGTCTGCCAACATTTTTTCAGCAATTTCGGCACCACTCATACCATTTCGCAATTGTACTTTAGAATATTTCGCGAACTTTCGCTTTAAAGTACTACTAACCAACCAGCTCACTAAAGCTATTGCACCAATTAATATATAATATCCAATCATTGTTTATAATGTTATAATTTATACAATAAATATAGCAAAAATAGAGCAAATTTTATGTTATGAAAGTTTGTCAGTATGTTATTTATTTTTACCGAATTTTATTTTGAAATATAGTAACAAAAAGGCGGAGACAAGCGTTATGGTATTCGCAAAAATCATAGAAGGACTATTTATGAGAAAACCATATATAAGCCACCCAGCAATACCAATAAAAAACATTAATAGCATCGGTAATGACAGACTTGAAACGTCCTTAGTTTTCCATGTTTTATACACTTGTGGAAGAAATGCTGCCGTTGTTAAAACGGCCGCTACAAATCCTATTATTTCTATTTGATTACCCAACTATATTTACAATTTTACCAGGAACCACAATTACTTTTTTAGGCGAGCGCCCTTGTAACTGTGATTGCGTTTTTTCGTGTGCCATAACCGCTTTTTCAATATCATCTTTACTCATATCAAGTGGCAATTCTAAAGTAAAACGCATTTTTCCGTTGAAAGAAATAGGATAATTTTTACTGCTTTCTACCAAATGACTTGCATCAAATTCTGGGAATGGTGCAGTAGAAATAGATTCATTATGTCCTAATTGATTCCATAATTCTTCGGCAATATGCGGTGCATACGATGAAATTAAAATCAATAAAGGTTCTAGTATGTGCTTACTAGTACATTTTTGGGCTGTTAATTCATTTACAGCAATCATAAAAGTGGACACCGATGTATTGAACGAGAAGTTTTCTATATCTTCTTGAACTTTTTTAATGGTTTTATGTAGTGTTTTTAAGCTGTCTTTTGATGGTTCTGCATCATTCACCTTTAACCCATTTTCGCCCACATATAGTTTCCATAATTTTTTAAGGAACGAATGTACGCCCGTAATTCCAGCGGTATTCCATGGTTTATATTGCTCTAATGGGCCTAAAAACATTTCGTAAAGGCGTAAACTGTCTGCACCATAGTCGGCAACAATATCATCTGGGTTTACAACGTTGAATTTAGACTTGGACATTTTTTCGACGTCTCGTTTTACTTTGAAAGTTCCGTCTTCCTCAGTTATAAATTCAGCATCTTTGAATTCTGGCCTCCAATTTTTAAAAGATTCAATATCTAATTCATCTGAGGAATTCACAAAAGAAACATCTGCATGAATTGGCTGAACATTTATGTTGTCTATTAATCCTTTTGATAAAAATTTATTTTCTCCTTCAACTCTAAAAACAAACGCACTCGTCCCCAAAATCATCCCTTGGTTAATCAGTTTTTTCGCATACTCATCATGGTTTACATAGCCCTTATCGAACATAAACTTTTGCCAAAAACGTGAGTATAATAAATGCCCTGTAGCATGTTCAGAACCTCCAATATATAAGTCTACTTGTTGCCAATAATTAATCGCTTCTTTTGAGAAAATTTCATTATCGTTATTTGGGTCCATATAACGATTAAAATATTGTGAACTTCCTGCCCAACCTGGCATGGTATTAAGTTCCAAAGGAAACACCGTTTTATTATCTATTTTTTCATTATTTACAACCGAGTTCGTTTCTGTACACCAAGCCCAAACAGTCGCGTTTCCTAATGGTGGTTCACCTGTTTCCGTTGGTAAATATTTTTCCACTTCGGGTAAAGTAATTGGCAAATGTGCCTTATTAATCATTTGTGGCATCCCATTTACATAATACACAGGAAATGGCTCTCCCCAATAACGCTGACGCGAAAATACCGCATCACGCAAACGGTAGTTAATTTTTTCTTTACCGTGACCTATTTTTTCTAATTCGAAAATAGCCCGTTTAGTAGCTTTCTTATAATTTAATCCATTTAGAAAATCACTATTTCCAATAATTGTTTTTTCTTTATCTGCAAATGCTTCTTCTGAGATATCAATACCGTCAAAAATATTAGGAATTGGGATATTAAAATGTTTTGCGAAATCATAATCACGTTGGTCGCCGCAAGGAACCGACATTACAGCACCAGTGCCGTAGCCAGCCAAAACATAATCGCCAATCCAAACCGGAATAGGTTCTTTGGTGAATGGGTGTTCAACATAAGCCCCCGTAAACGCTCCCGTAATTGTTTTTACATCGGCCATTCTATCACGTTCGCTGCGCTTTGCGGTAGCTAAAATATAGGCATCAACCTCTGCTTTTTGTTCATTAGTTGTGATTTTCTGAACCAATTCATGTTCTGGAGCAAGCGTCATAAAACTAACTCCAAATATGGTATCTGGACGGGTAGTAAATACGTCGACCACTTCTTTATGTCCTTCTAATTTAAAAGTTACAGCAGCACCAACCGATTTTCCTATCCAATTCCGCTGGCTTTCCTTTAGCGAATCAGTCCAATCAATAGTATCTAAACCTTGAAGCAAACGTTCAGCATATGCCGAAATACGCATGCTCCATTGTGTCATTTTCTTTCTAATTACAGGATGCCCACCACGCTCTGAAACACCATTCACAATTTCATCATTAGCCAAAACAGTTCCTAAAGCAGGACACCAGTTTACTTCTGTTTCAGCTAAATATGTTAATCGGTATTGCAGTAAAATTTGTTGCTGTTTTTTAGATGAAAAAGACTCCCAATCTTCTGCGGAAAAAGATTCAATTCCTTCATCACAAACCGCGTTCACTTTTGAATTTCCTTCCGAATTAAATATTTTTATTAATTCTGAAATATCTTCTGCTTTATCGGAATCAATACTATACCATGAATTGAATAACTGAATAAAAATCCATTGCGTCCATTTGTAATAATTAGGATCTGAAGTACGAACCTCGCGAGACCAATCGAACGAAAATCCTATTTGATCTAATTGGCGGCGATATGTTTTTATGTTTTCCGCTGTTGTAATTGCAGGATGTTGCCCAGTTTGGATGGCATATTGTTCTGCCGGTAACCCAAAACTATCATAACCTTGCGGATGTAATACATTAAACCCTTGGTGGCGTTTGTAACGTGCATAAATGTCTGACGCTATATACCCTAAAGGATGCCCAACATGCAAACCTGCACCACTTGGATAAGGAAACATATCCAGCACATAATATTTTGGTTTATCACTTTTATTTTCGGCTTTAAACGTTTTGTTTTCTGCCCAAAATTTTTGCCATTTGGCTTCAATTTCATTGAAATTGTAGTTCATTTTCATCCTTTTTTCGAAGATGCAAATTTACGTTTTATAAATCAACTTAAAAACCTTTTGTATTTATTAGTTTAATCACAGAAAAACAATGCTGTTTTCAGAATATACTTTTACTTTTGATACGTTAAAACCTAAGTATTGAATTCTAAAATTTACAAAGCTCATTTTGCTCTTTTAGGAGCAAACTTAATTTACGGGGCCAATTATATAATTGCGAAAGGTATTATGCCCGAAAAAATTAACCCAAACGCATTTGTTTTTATTCGTTTGCTCTGTTGCACCCTCCTATTTTGGGGTGTTAAAATTCTATTTGTTAGAGAAAAAGTTGAGCGTAATGACTTTTTAAGATTAGCACTTTGTGGGTTACTTGGTGCAGCAGCTAATATGTTGTTTTTCTTTCATGGCATTAATTTAACGTCGCCCGTAGACGCTTCTATAATAATGACTACAACCCCTGTTATTGTACTAATTTTTAGTTTTTTCATTTTAAAAGAAGGCATTACTAAAAATAAATTAATCGGTATCTCCTTTGCTGGTATTGGGGCAATATTTCTTATACTTTATGGAAACAAAGCTGTTGGAACCAGTTCGTTCCTTGGTAATTTACTAGTATTTTTTAATGCCTCGTTTTACGGTCTATATTTAGTAATTGTTAAAACATTAATGAATAAATACAGTGCCGTAACCGTAATAAGTTGGATGTTTTTATTTGGTTTAATCTTTGTATTCCCATTTGCTATAACCGATTTTAATAACACTAATTTTGAAGCTTTTACCACAAATACTTATTTGGTAATTGGTTATGTAGTGCTTTTCACAACCTTTTTTGCTTACTTATTTAATGTATACGCGCTTAACTATGTTTCGCCTTCGGTTTCTAGTAGTTATATTTATTTACAACCGGTAATAAGTTTTATTATGGTTAGTATTTATGCTTATGTATTAATGAAAGACCAATATGCACAAGACATTAACCTAATTAAAATTTTAAGCTGTGTGATGGTTGTTGTAGGCGTTTATATAATTAGTAAACCACCAAAAAAAATGAATTTAAAACCGCAACAATAAAAACTATGTTGATATGTTTTAGTGTATATAAAATGAGATTGCATTTACTTTATTATTTTTACACCTTTAATAGGAATCCTATATGAGCTCATCATTTGAAAAACACCAAAAACGCAAGCTTATTTCTTCGTATTTCTCTGTGGTATTAAGTATTGCTTTGGTCTTATTTTTATTAGGATTACTAGGGATGCTGATCTTGAATGCTAAAAAAGTATCAGATCATTTTAAAGAGCAAGTAGTTGTAACTATTTACTTAAAAGATTCGGCTAAAGAAGTTGAAACCAATCAGCTTGAAAAAAGTTTGGCTATGGCTGATTATGTGAAATCTACCGAATATGTTTCGAAGGAAAAAGCTGCTGAATTTATGAAAGCCGAAAATGGCGAAGATTTTATGGATTTTGTTGGATACAATCCGCTTCAAAACTCCATCGATGTGTATTTAAAAGCAGATTTTGTAACGTCAGAACATCTTGAAAAAATTAAGGAAGAAGCATTAAATAAAAACTTTGTTGACGAGGTAACTTATGATAATGACTTGGTTAAATTGATGAATGACAACGTTAAAAAAATTAGTTTTTGGGTTTTGGTAATAAGTGGCATATTTACTTTAATTGCTGTCTTACTTATAAACAGTTCCATTCGTTTAGCGGTTTATTCAAAACGATTTACCATAAAAACAATGCAGATGGTTGGTGCCACTAAACAATTTATCCGTCGTCCATTTGTTTGGAAAAGCGTTCGTTTAGGTATGATTGGGGCTGTTATAGCCATAATTGGAATGGCTATTGTTTTATTTTACTTAAACAAAACATTTTCAGACTTAAACTTGTTAAGTAATCCGGTTTTAATGGGTCTGTTATTTGTGTTAATATTTGTATTAGGTATAATAATTACATGGATTAGTACGCATTTTGCAACACAACGTTTTTTAAATTTAAAAACTGACGAATTGTATTAAGTGATAATTTAAGTTACTATAAATATTCGTTTTTTTATAAATACGTTAAATTGCAACATAAATTTTATAAAGAATTATGGGAGAGAAAAAACGAAAAGAAAACGCGAAACCTGTTTTTGTGTTTGGTAAGAAAAACTATAAATTTATGTTTATTGGTTTAGCTATCATTGCCTTAGGGTTTATTTTAATGGCTGGAGGTGGCAGCGACGATCCGAACGTTTTTAACCCAGATATTTTTAGTTTTAGAAGAATTCGATTAGCTCCAATGTTAGTTTTAATTGGTTTTGGAATAGAAATTTATGCGATTCTTTTAAATCCGGATAAATAATATTTTATACTATTTTTTTGGCAAATTCTGTAACCATTTCTATTATATACTTATATCCATTTTGCATCGCATCATCCAAATTTTCGGAATGATTTAAAACGGCATCAGCATAATCAATTCCAAATTCTAATATTTTATTTTCATCTAAATCTATTGCGCCACAAAATGCAGCCACTTTAATTTGTTTCGATTTCGCCGAAGTCATTACACCTTGAAGCGTTTTTCCTGAGAATGTTTGAGAGTCAAGCTTACCTTCACCAGTGATAATCCAATCTGCATTTTCGATTTTATTATCAAAATCAGCCAAAGATTTTACAAGTTTAACACCAGGTTCTAAACTAGCTTTTAAAAATAGTTTTGAAGCAATTCCCATTCCACCAGCTGCGCCTCCACCTTTCACAGATTGCGCATCTACATTAAAAACGTTTTTTAAAATTTTTGAAAAATGCTTTAGTCCTTGATCTAACATTTCAATATCAAAAGGCGATGCTCCTTTTTGAGCACCATAAACATATGCTGCTCCATTGGAACCGTATAACGGATTAGTAACATCGCAGGCAACACTGAAATCGACTTGATATAGCCTATCATTTACATTAGAGACATCAATAGATTCAATCTGTGATAAATTTAAGCCAATAGGTTTTACTTCATTGTTATTCTTATCCAAAAAGCGATAACTTAATGCCGTGGCCATACCAATACCGCAGTCGTTTGTAGCACTTCCACCTATACCCAAAATAATTTTTTGTGCCCCTTTGTTTATAGCGTCAACAATCATTTCTCCCGTACCCAGAGTTGTGGCGTTTTTACAATCGAATTGTTCAGGTTTTAAAAGTTTTACTCCAGATGCTTCAGCCATTTCTATAAAAGCAGTATTTGTAGCTTTTGAATATAAATATGATACCAAAACAGGTTTAAAAAAAGGGTTATTTACTTCAACTTCTATTATTTCGCCCTTCAAATAAAAATTCACAACTTCGATGGTTCCATCGCCTCCATCAGCAAGAGGTAGAAAAAGAATTTTTGAATTTGGCAGGATAGTTTTAATGCCTTCTTCAACAGCTTTGCAAAATTGTAAACCTGATAATGAGCCTTTAAATTTATCTGGTGCTATTACAAATTTCATAAATAAAATTTATTAGTACTTTTAGTTCTAAACAAATATAACAAGTATGGAGATTTTAATAGCATTAATAGTAGTCGTTATACTAATGGTGGTAGCAGCATCAAAATATAAATTCCACCCATTTCTATCTTTATTAATGGCAGGGATTGTTATGGGATTTGTTAGTGGATTGAATTCAGAAGAAATTACGGCTACCTTAACAAAAGGATTTGGAAAAACTCTTGGAAGCATAGGTATAATAATAGCTTTTGGAACCATTATTGGCGCTTATTTAGAAAAAAGTGGTGGTGCGAAAACCATGGCAAATTTTGCCTTAAAAACTATTGGTAAAAGCCGATCTGTTTTAGCAATGAATATTACTGGGTTTATTGTTTCAATTCCTGTTTATTGCGATTCCGGCTTCATTATTTTGTCTTCTTTAAACAAAGCAATTAACAAAAAATCAAAAATACCATTAGCAGTTTTGGCCGTTTCTTTAGCTGCTGGATTATATACTGCTCATGTTTTTGTACCACCTACTCCAGGCCCTTTAGCTGCAACTGCTGCCTTAGATGCTGATTTAGGGTTAGTAATACTATTAGGCCTTGCTATTGCTTTTCCTGTTTCATTGGTTGGTTATTTCTGGGCAAAGTTTCTAGAACGCAGTTATAAAAATGAAACAAATACTGATAGCTCCTCAGATGAAAATTCTAAAAATCAACCTTTTCCAAAAACATCCATTGCTTTTATGCCAATCATAATTCCTATTATATTAATCGCATTAAAATCTATTTCAGATTATCCAACACATCCTTTTGGAGAAGGCGTTATTTCTAAAACGGTTAACTTTATAGGAAATCCAGTAATTGCTTTGTTAATCGGTGTTTTTCTCGCTTTTAAACTAAAGAAAAATGTTAGTGATGCCACTCATTTTAATTGGGTTACAAGCGGGCTGAAAGAAGCCGGTATTATCATTTTAATTACTGGTGCAGGTGGTGCTTTTGGCTCCATTTTGCAAGCTACTGGTATAGGCGATATTATAGGTAATCGTTTTTCAGATTTAAATTTAGGTTTGTTTTTACCATTTATTATTGCCGCTATTTTAAAAACTGCTCAAGGATCATCTACCGTCTCAATAATAACAACGGCTGCTATTATGGCACCTGTTTTAGAGTCGTTTGGTTTAGATTCAGCAATAGGGCGGGCTTTAACTGTTCTGGCTATTGGTGCTGGATCAATGACAGTATCGCATTTAAATGACAGTTTCTTTTGGGTGGTAGCTCAGTTTTCAGATATGGATACATCCACAGCTCTTAAAACGCAAACGGTTTCCACTCTGCTACAGGGTATTACTGGAATTGTTTTAATTCTCATAATTGGGTGGATTTTTGTTTAGGTTTTTTTAATAACTTTTTACATCAACTGATTATGTTTACTTTATGTTATTAGCTACTTTTGCCCCATGAATATTATCGACGCAATAATTTTAGGAATTATTCAAGGACTAACCGAATTTTTACCAGTTTCATCAAGTGGTCATTTGGAACTTGGCAAGGCTATTTTGGGTGATAATTCCTTGCCGGAAGAAAGCTTATTGTTTACAGTCGTACTACACTTTGCTACAGCACTAAGTACTATTGTTATTTTTAGAAAAGATATTTTAGATTTAATAAAAGGCGCTCTAAAATTTAAATGGAACGAGGATTTACAATTCATTACAAAAATTACTTTATCGATGATTCCGGCTGCTTTAATAGGCTTTACATATGAATCTCAATTTGCAAAGCTATTTGGGGGTAATTTAAATTTAGTTGGCTTTATGTTGATTATTACTGCCTTACTTCTCTATTTAGCAGACAAGGCCAAAAGCACCAATAAAAATGTATCTTTCAGAAATGCTATAGTAATTGGAATTGCTCAAGCCATTGCTATGCTCCCAGGTATTTCACGCTCAGGAGCAACCATTTCAACGTCTGTTTTATTAGGAAATGATAAAACCAAAGCAGCGCGGTTTTCATTTTTAATGGTTGTCCCGTTAATTTTCGGAAAAATTGCTAAAGATATTATAAGTGGCGATTTAACTTATGAAAGTGGAAATTTTACTACGCTTTCAATAGGGTTTATCGCTGCATTTATTGCCGGATTATTTGCATGTACATGGATGATTGCACTAGTAAAAAAGAGTAAACTTACTTATTTTGCTATTTATTGTGTCATAGTAGGTATTATAGCCATTGTCTTATCATCTTTAACCTAAGTCATGCAAACTGCTGAACAATTCCTTTCTGGGCAAGTTTTACTTATAGACAAGCCATTAAATTGGACATCTTTTCAAGTAGTTAACAAGCTTCGTTGGGAAATACGACAAGCATTCAATGTAAAAAAAATAAAAGTTGGTCACGCTGGTACATTAGACCCTTTGGCTACTGGTTTATTGGTGATATGTACCGGAAAAATGACCAAACAACTTGATACATTTCAAGGACAAATAAAAGAATATACTGGAACTTTAGTTTTAGGAAGTACCACACCATCTTTCGATTTGGAAACCGAAATAAATAATACCTATCCAACAAAGCATATCTCAGAAGCTTTATTAAAAGCGACATCCAAACAATTTACGGGAGAAATTCAACAATTTCCACCAATTTTTTCAGCCTTAAAAAAAGACGGAAAGCGTTTATATGAATTCGCAAGAGCGGGTGAAACTGTTGAAATTGCATCAAGAACCGTAACTATTTCTGAGTTTGAAATCACGAAAATTAATGATTTACATATTGATTTTAGAGTCGTTTGTAGCAAGGGCACATATATTCGCTCTTTAGCAAACGATTTTGGTAAGGCGCTTCAATCTGGAGCACATTTATCTGCCCTAAGAAGAACAAAAATTGGTGATTTTAATGTATCTAATGCAACCTCAATTGATGCCTTCATTAAAGCCCTAAAGAACTAAATTGTTTTATTTTACGTATATTTCGTGAACCTATTTATCTAATTAATGAGATTTGAACTTATCAAATCAACATAAAGCCCTTTTAATTACCTTTTTCCTTTCAGGAACAGTAGTGCTATCAGTATTCAATATTGGCCTTAAAAAACAGGGCTCATATTTAACTGAAAGTTATTATGAAATTGAACCAGAAAAGGAACTTACTGATGAGGAAATCAAAATTCTAGAAGCCTTAGAAAGTCTCAACAACTCCAAAGCAGAAACTAATGAGGCTTATAACGAAGCAGATAAAGAAATTAAACATTTTGCTCAAGCCTATAAAACTATTGCACCACCCCAAGATTACGTGCCAAATTACAACTCTGCATCAGATGGCCCAAACGCAGCCAATAAAGTTTTTAATGATTTTGAAGATTCTAAATTAAACGATGACGACCTATCAAAATTCAATATGGTTAACGAATTACTTAAAAAACAACAGTCTACCGGCAGCAACTCAAAAAGTTCCATTAGATTTTCTTTAGTAAACAGGAAAAAAGTTTACATCCCTATCCCAGTGTATTTATGCGAGGAAGATGGAAAAATAGTAGTAAATATTACTGTAAATTCTATCGGTGGCGTTACAGATGCTTATATTAATACCTCATCAAATTCTGATAATGCTTGTTTAATTGAACGAGCTTTAGAGTATGCTAAAGAATCACAGTTTAGTGCAGATGCTTCAAAAGAAACTCAATTAGGTTCTATTACTTTTAATTTTATAGGTAAATAAGAAACTATCATTAACTCTGAGTTATTTTAAAATCTTCCATTTCATTTTAACTTTCAATTTATAACACAAAACTTTATCTTGTTATTTTAATTAATTTTACTATATGAATTCAAAACATAAATGTGGTTGGTGTGTTGGTGATGATTTATATGAAGCCTATCATGATGAAGAATGGGGCGTTCCGGTTTATGATGACGAAACCCTTTTTGAATTTTTAATATTAGAGACTTTTCAAGCTGGATTAAGTTGGATAACAATCTTACGCAAACGCAATAATTTCCATGATGCTTTCGATCAATTTGATTTTAAAAAAATCGCTAAATATAATGAAGCAAAAAAAACCGAATTATTACAAAACGCTGGAATAATTAGGAACAAACTCAAGATTAATGCAACTATTACTAACGCTCAAGCATTTATAAAAATTCAAGAAGAATTTGGGAGTTTTAGTAAATATATTTGGGGGTTTGTTAATGGAAAACCCATTAAAAACAAACTTAAAAATTATAAAGATACCCCACCAAATACTCTTCTTAGCGATATTATTAGCAAAGATTTAAAAAAACGAGGGTTTAAATTTGTTGGATCTACGGTTATTTATGCCCACATGCAGGCTACTGGTATGGTAAACGACCATGAAGTAGCTTGTTTTAGGTATCATGAAGTATGAGGAATTTGAAAGTTTTATTCTTTTAAATAAGATAGAAACATATCTCGCGAAATTTCCTCCGCACCCAAACTTTCTAAATGCTTAGTATACACTTGACAATCTATAAGTTTATATTTAGTTTTTTTAACTAAGGTTATGAGCCCTACTTTACTGGCGTTACTTTCTTTTGAAAACATGCTTTCTCCACAAAACACGTTATTTCCTAAATCAATTCCGTAAAGTCCACCAACCAACATTTCATCAAGCCAAACTTCAACAGATTTAGCAAAACCCAATTCGTGAAGTTTTAAATAAGCATCAACCATACTGTTTGTTATCCAAGTCCCGGTTTGTCCTGCTCTTTTTGCTTCAGAACATTCTGTGATAACAGATTTAAAATCTTTGTTAAAAGTTACTTTATATTTTTGGTTTCGCAGCACTTGTTTCATGCTTTTTGAAACCTTCAACTTTTCTGGGAACAAGACAAATCGCGGATTTGGGGACCACCATAAAATTGGTTCTTCAAACTCAAACCAAGGAAAAACACCAGAATTGTAGGCTAATAATAGTCGTTTTACAGACAAATCTCCACCAATAGCTAATAACCCATCCTCTGTGGCTTCGTTCACATTTGGGAACCATAATTTATCTGTTATATGCTGCATATCCTAAATGTAAAAAACCTTTCAATAAAATATTGAAAGGTTTTTAATTATAATTGTTTTCTTATCAGAAATTTGTTAAAAAGGCAAATCGTCATGATCCTCTTCTTTTAAATCGCCTGCAGGTTCAAATGCATCCATAGGTGGCACTGGTGGCAAATTATCGCCTGTTGCCTCACTCTGTAACGCTTCAATTCTCCAACCCTGAATAGAGTTAAAATATTTGGTTTCACCTTGAGGGTTTACCCATTCTCTTCCACGTAAATTAATACTAATTTTTACTTGCTGACCTTCTTTGTAACTGTCTAGCAAATCTGTTTTATCTTGAACAAACTCCACCATTATTTGCTGCGGGTATTGTTCCTCTGTTGTTACAACAACTTCTCTTTTTCTAAACCCATTACTACCAAAAGTTTGAGTTTCTCCAATCATTTTAATTCTTCCTTGAACTTCCATTTAAACTATTATTTATAACTAATTATTATTTTAACTCAACAATATTTTCCAGGCGCTTTCGACGTCGCCAAAACTTAAATAATTTCTTGCTAATATATGTTTTTCTCTATGTGTAGCTGTCTTTATATTTGGGTAACGTGACCCTAAATCTGCTATAAATTTAGATACATCGTCTTTATTTGGCAAAGCTTCTATATTACCTAGCATGCCTAAATCATTCCCCGTTAAAACCATACTATTCTTTACATAATCGGGAAAACTATCGACACCAATTCCTAAACTGCTTAGAGGTTTTGGTATTTCAAAAAACCCTTTTTTAGCACGACTATAATAACTGCCTCCAGCTCTGGCTACTAAATCTAATTTCTGTTGATTTAGTGTACCATCATCATCCAAATAATCATCATCAATATGAAGTTTAACAACTTCACAAATTATTAAATTTCCAGCGCCACCTTCCTTTCCTAATTTAATAATATCGTTTACTTTACACTCAAATTGAACAGGTGATTCTCCTACACGAAATGGTTTAACTACATCTGATTTCACCATAGTGAAACCCGCTTTTTCAAACTCGTTAACCGCCTCAGGATACTCCGTACTGCTTAACGACATTTGATGAACCATATCATAATTCACCATATTAATCACCACTTCTTTTGTGCCTTCAACATTTTGCAAAGTGTGTTTTACAGTGTTGTCTCGCACACGTCTTGCTGGCGAAAAAATCATAATTGGTGGGTTAGCACTAAATACATTAAAAAAACTAAATGGCGATAAATTAGGGTTGCCCTTAGCATCAATCGTACTTGCAAAAGCAATTGGTCTTGGTGCTACCGCGCTCAACAAATAACTATGTAATTTACTTGTTGATAAGCTTTTTGGATCTATCGACGGCATTAAATTTTATTAATTTCAACAAATGTAACTATTCTCTCGTTCAACTAAAAACCGATTTACTAACAACTAGGGCAATAATATTAACAGATTTGCATTATATTACAAATTCAATTTAATTGATAATGATTTTTTCAAAACACAGCAATGCATTTCGTTGGATTATTATTGTAGCCTCATTTGCTATTGTGTCCTTGATTTTATTGAAAACTTACGAGTTTTTCCAACATTTTAAAGAAGAAGAACGCACCAAAATGGAAGTTTGGTCGTTTGCCCAAAAGGATTTAATTAATTCTAACAATAATACCAATTTAGACTTAACGCTAAAGATTTTAAACAGCAACTCAAGTACGCCCGTTTTAGAAATTAATAAAGACGGCAGTATTGGAAGTAATTTGAATATTGATGAAAGTAAATTAAGTGATTCACTCTTCGTTAAAAAATTAATTTCGAAGTTTAAAAATGAAAACGAGCCAATAGAAGTGATTTTTGATGGCAAGCTAAATAGCATCATTTACTACGGCAATTCACCACTGTTAAATAAACTAAAATACTATCCTCTAGCCTTATTTCTTATTATTTTTCTTTTTAGCGCTGTAATTTATTTCTTTTACAGAAGCAGTAAAAATGCCGCTCAAAATAAGCTTTGGTCTGGTATGGCAAAAGAAACTGCTCATCAAATTGGAACGCCACTTTCTTCTCTGATTGGTTGGACCGAAATACTTAAAAGCGAACATGTAAACCCAGAATATATTTTTGAAATTGAGAAAGATGTTGATCGATTAAAAACTATTACCGAGCGCTTTAGTAAAATAGGTTCATTGCCAACATTGGAAAGGGCAGATATTGTAAAAGAAACCATAGATTCTTATGATTATTTAAAAACTCGGTCTTCAAAACTTATTGAATTTGAAATAATAGTTCCAAAAAGTGAAATCCATGTAAATCTGAATAAACAACTTTATAGTTGGACCATAGAAAATTTAGTGAAGAATGCAATAGATGCTATGAAAGGTCGCGGTAAGCTGACTATTGAAATTTCACAACTAGAAAATCAAGTTATGGTATCAATTAGTGATACTGGAAAAGGAATCTCGAAAAAGGACTATAAGAAAATTTTCGATCCAGGATTCACCACTAAAAAGCGCGGATGGGGATTAGGGCTGTCCCTTACAAAACGAATAATAGAAAATTTTCATGATGGTAAAATTAAAGTCTTACAATCTGAAAAAGATAAAGGAAGTACGATACAAATAAGTTTAAAAAGAGCGCATTAATTATGTCTGAAAAACTAATTAAGGTTAAAGAGGTTGCATTAAAAAACAACTGCCCTGAATGTTATAGTACTGAGGGATTGCGCCTGATTTTTAAACAAAAAATAATAGTGACGAAATTTTATAAATCTATAACCGCTGATATCTTATATGAATTAGGCTGTGAAAAATGCAATTCTGTTATTTATCCAGTGGAATGGACGGACGATATTGATCGCGTAGTTGACTATCAAAAAAAAGCTTTTACGCCAAAAAAAACTTCAACCTATCTTAAAAAATTATCTTGGATAGTTATTGTATCAGTTACTTTAGTAATAGCGGCAATAGTATTTACGATACTTTACAACCAATTATAATTGCGCTTTTATAGCATCGGCGACTTCTTGAAATTCTTCTTCAGATAATTTTACTTTTTGAATAAACCGGGCATCTTCCATTGAATGTAATGGAATTAAATGGACGTGCGTATGTGGAACCTCCAAACCAATTACACTAATACCAATTCGTTTACACGGAATAGCTTTTTCAATGGCTATAGCAACCTTCCTTGAAAACGCCATTAGATTGTTATAAGTAGTTTCGTCTAAATCAAAAATTTTATCGACTTCTTTTTTTGGAATACAAAGTGTATGTCCTTTAGTGTTTGGATTTACATCTAAAAAAGCTAAAAAATCTTCAGTTTCTGCTATATTATAACTAGGAATCTCTCCATTAACTATTTTAGTGAAAATTGAAGCCATAATTGTTTTAAATGTTTTAGTATCCTTGTAAATATAAAAGATTCCTAATTAAATCAATTAGGAATCTTTTTAAAAAGTTATTTAAAATTAAATTATCTTGAAATCTCGATAATATCAAATTTCATAACACCATTTGGTACTTGAATTTCAGCAACATCTCCAACAGATTTCCCCAGCAATCCATGGCCAATTGGTGAGTTTACCGAAATTTTACCGGAAGCTAAATCTGCTTCGCCATCTGCCACCAAAGTATAAAGCATTTCCTTACCATTGGTTTGGTTTTTAATTTTCACTTTAGACAATACCAATACTTTAGAGCTATCTAATTGAGACTCGTCAATAACACGCGCCCCAGCTAATGCATCTTCCAATTTGGCTATTCTCATTTCTAACATTCCTTGTGCTTCTTTGGCTGCATCATATTCGGCATTCTCGCTTAAATCGCCTTTATCTCTAGCTTCAGCAATTGCTTTTGAAGCTTTTACGCGCTCCACATCCTTTAGTTGTTTTAGCTCTCCTCTTAATTTTTTTAATCCTTCAGGTGTATAGTATGATACTTTACTCATAACTTCATCGTTTTACTTAATAAAAGATGCTGAACATTGTCCAGCATTAAAAAAATCCCGTATACACGAGATTGTAGTACAAATATACAAAATATTTAAATCAATTTGCTTTTTGTTGTAAATTGCCCACTAATTTTAGAAGCATTATGAAGTCTATTTTAACTGTTATAAGTTTTGTTTTTTTATTTTCTTGTAGCGGTAATTCTGTTGATAATCAAAATTGTAGGTTTTTATTAGATATTGGTGTGAATCTAAATATAGACCTCAGTTTACCTCAATATAGCCAATTAACTTTTGCTGGAAACTCCGTGTATATCGCTAATGCCGGAAATGCTGGCATAATAGTAGCGAGTACAGGCGCAGATTTTTATGCTTGGGACGCCAGTGACCCAAATCATACGCCAAATTCTTGTTCTGCATTAGTTCCCAACGGATTGTTTGGAACTTGTGGTTGCGATGATGACAATACTTATAATTTTGTAACTGGAACATCTGAAGGAAATACCGGATTAAAATGTGCTTTAAAAAATTATCGTGTTGAAAAAAATGGTAATGTCCTTTTAATTCGCAGTTGATACAGTACTTTTTTAAAGCTTAATCCAAATTTGATTTCTAAAACTTTAATGTAACTCCTAGTAAAAAGTTAGTCGTGGCTTGAGGATAATACCCCGAATAATAACCAGTAGTTGTTCCTGTAGAACTTGATGCGTCTAGATAATCATAAGAACCAAAATACCCGTTTGACACATATTCTTTATTAAAAATATTATTAACTAATCCTGATAATACAATTGTTCTAAACATTTTATTTGGCTTCATTTCATAATTAACATTAAGGTCATTTATAAAATAGCTGTCCAATTTAGACGCTTCAGAATCTATATTACCCATAAATTGTTCGCCAACATACTTACTTAAAAATGATAGTTGCAAATTTTTTGTAGGATTAAAATTTAGAGCATTACCTATTACAATATCAGGTGAAAAAGAAATATTTGTATTCCCTAATTCAGCTACTTCTCCATTTACAGAAGAATTAAAATCTTTGTTTTTATTACTACTTAGTGCAACATTTGTTGACGTATAGAATGTCTTATTAAATTTAACTGTTGCATCAACTTCCAACCCCAACCTATAACTTTTTCCACTAGTTGCTCGAATTGGGCTTCCTACATCGTCCAGCTCGCCTGTTAATACTAATTGATTTTGGTAAAACATGTAGTATAAATTTGTATTCAAACTCACTTTTTTAGAATTGTATCTCCATCCCAATTCAATATCATTCAGTGTTTCGTTTTCGGTTACACCGGATTTAAAATCATCGCGATTTGGTTCTCTATTTGCGCGTCCATACGATGTATAGAAACTATTAAAATCGCAATGTTTATAAGTGAAACCCATTTTTGGGTTGAAAAAACTAAAATTAGCATCGGTAACAAATTCGACTCTATCTGAATTCAATCCATTTGTTTTATAACTCACAAAACGACCTTGCAAATCAACAAATCCTGTAATTTTTTCTGCAAGTTTAAAAGTTGCTTTTGAAAAAATACTAAAATCGTTTTTAGTTGCATCTCCTTCGTAATACCTATCTCTAATTTTCGTGTTTGATGCCAGATTACTACCCCAAATTACTTCACCAAAATGATCTCCAGAATACGTATTATATGAAACTCCCGAAATTACTTCCAAAGCATCTTTTTTATAAGTAACGTTTGCGTTGACTACGTAAAAATTATTGTCCAGCCATCTTCTTACAATAACGTCAGAATCGTCTTCTATTAAATTATTAAAATCTGCAGCAGTTTCTTCCGTCTTATATTGCTCAAAATACCCTTTGCCTTTTGTGTAGTTTAAACCAATTGTAGTAGACCAATTATTATCAAAACGTTCATTCCAATGCAATTGATAATGATCTTGCCAATAATTATCGGTTTCGTTATCATAAGTATATGGATTTTGACGACGATTTTCTTGTAACTCTTCGGAAGTTAAACCAAACCAAGCTTGATAGGTTCGTTCTTTATTGCCAAAAGTTAATGCCTTAATTAAAGTGTTTTCATCTTTAAAAATTCCTTGTAAAAAATATGATTTTAAATCTGTAAACGCTCTATCTATATAGCCATCTGAATCAATTTTAGAAAAACGTCCTGAGATTTCAAAATGATTATTTATTAAACCTGTACTTAACTTTACAGTATGTTTACGTGTGTTATAACTACCAGCACTATTAGCAATTTCGCCTGAAGCTTCTTCGGAAAACGTATCTGTTAAAACATTTAAACTTGCCCCAAAAGCCCCGGATCCATTTGTGGATGAACCTACACCGCGCTGTAATTGTAAACTCTCGGTTGACGAAGCAAAATCGCCTAAATTAACCCAAAAGGTGCCTTGACTTTCTGGATCGTTATAAGGGATTCCATTAATTGTGACATTTACACGAGTTGCATCCGTACCACGAACACGAATACCAGTATAACCAATACCTGCACCGGCATCACTAGTTGTAACTACCGATGGTAAATAGTTTAATAATACAGGGATATCTTGACCTAAATTACGTTTCTCTAATTGCTTTTTTGAAATGTTAGAATGTGTTATTGGTGAATCTGCGTTGACTCGAACTGCATTAACAAAAACTTCATCTAGTTTTTCGGTTTTAGTAGAATCTTGTGTAATTTGATTTTGTTGCGCAATTACAGTATTTGATAGCGCTAAAAATGTTAAAAAAATAAAAATGTTTTTCATTACGATTACGTGTCTAATCGAATAAAAAGAGGTGATTATTCTTTACTTTTTAATAACTATTTTTTAGAATTAAAATCGAAAGCTTTATATACAACTCGCAATAAAAATTCAATTTCCTAAACAGCATTACCTGTTCCAGGTTCAATGGGTATGATCTCAGCCGATAATAGGCACCCCTTTTTTGAGAACGCTACAAATGTACTAAGCAATTATTAAATGTCAATTATTTATTAGCGAATTTTTTAATCAATGTCTGGTTTTTTTCTATTTGCTTTTTTTTCAGATAGGTTACGTTTACTGTTTAAACGCTTTCTAATAACTGACTTTGGAATTTTAGTAGGTATGCGCTTTTTAGGAACAATTAATGACACGCTAATTAATTCAATAAATCTCTTTATTGCTAGTTGTTTGTTTTTATGCTGACTTCTGCTTTCATCACATTGTAAAATTAGAATGCCATCCTTTGTAAATCGGTGTTTTAGTTTTCGATAAATACGTCTTTTTTGCTGATTATTTAAAGATTTCGATTCGTGTAAATTAAAAGAAAGCTCAACTTTTGAAGACACTTTATTCACATGCTGCCCTCCTGCACCCGAACTTCTTACAGCCTTAATATTTAATTCTTGAGATATTGCCCGGGCATTAAACTTCACGACACTTGATGTACAGGTTTAAGCAAATCGTTCACGGTTTTAACAGGGTTGAACGTTTCTACCGGTAATTCAACAAAAATAGTATTCCAATGCGCCATACTTCCATTCCATAAACCAGGGAGCTCAAGAGCTTGTATGTCAATGCCATTTTGCGTTTTCATAGTTATAAATGCAGCTTCAGAGTCAACAAAATTCATTAAATCAAACTTTTCGCCTTTATAGTTTTTTACGCCACAAACTAAATCTGTTGGATTAAAATGGGTTGCGTTTTTTACGATCTCTGCTTGGGCATCATTTTTAATATCAATTTGGGCAAATTCTACAATTTGTAACGATATGTTACCATGTTCATCTTTTACCCAAAAAGGTCCACCACCAGGTTCTCCTTCATTTTTTACCATTCCACATACACGAATTGGTCTATCTAATTTATTTTTTAAATACTCGTATTTATCAACTGCCGTAAAATCATCAAAGGCTTCATCAATTACAACATTCAATCTACTACTCATAAAAGCTGCAATTTCTAGTAGTTTAGCTTCTTCAATAGTATTTCTATCTAATTCCTGCAAATACGCAAATGCTTTTTCCTGTGCATTTAGTAGCACGCCACCAATCATTTTCTTATACTTTGACAGTTTTTTATTTTGTTCAGCTACTACAATGTTATCAACGTTTTTAATAAAAACAATATCATTATTTAATTCATTTAGATTCTCTAACAGGGCACCATGTCCCGCTGGCCGAAATAGAATAGATTCATCATCATTTCTGAAAATTTCGTTATTTGTTGTTAATGCCACCGTTTCCGTTTTTTCATTTTGGTAGGAGTAAGAAACATTAAAAATCGTATTGGTTTGCTTTTCTAAATTAACCTTAACTTTATACAATTCAGCATTAAAATAACTGTGATGCTTTTCTGAAACCGTAAAATGTAAGTTTGCTTTTCCGTTTGATGAAGCATAAATTGTTGATTCCAACAGATGTTCTTGAAAAGGAGTTGCGGTCCCGTTTGAATATTTATGAAATGGCAACAATCCTTTTGGTAAAAAACTATAATTCAATCCGTTTTCATTAAGCAAAGTTTTTACTAGTTCAAGATATGTTTCATTTTTACTCAAGTTATTAAAATTTGGAATTAACGTTTTGGTTTTGGATAGAACTTGTTCGTAAAACGGGAATTTTTCCAAGTTTGAAATAAATGTTGATATTAAATTGTCATTCTGTTTTTCGGCATAACTTTCAATAGTATCTTTTTCAGGATTGAAATTATTTAAAAATTGAAATAAAAACTTAAACATTCTAGTAGCCGCACCAGATGCTGGAACAAACTTTACAATTTCTAAATCGTTTTGTTTAGCTTCATAACTTCTTATTAAAGCACTTATTTCTTCTAGAGTGTAACATTCAATTCCGTTGCCAATTGTTGCTGCTGATATTAAATTAGAATAAGACATCCCATTTATAATACGAGAGACTTGAGCTTCAACTTGTTTTAAGCTAATTCCTTTTTTTTCAATTTGTTTAATATCTTTCTCTGCAAACATTCCTATTTCTTCTTTAATAATTTATCAATGTGTTTTACCGCTAATTGTAAACGATCGTTTTTATTACCTTTTAACAAAATATAAGGTCTATTATAATCTTTTAATGCTTTTTCGAACGCATTAAACATCTCGAGTCTATGTTCTGGTTTATCCCGTAAATCATCCGCTTCCCAAGGAGTATCAATATATGTTAATAAATATAAATCGTAGGTGTTTTCCAATGCATATTTTTCAAGAATAGGATTACAAATGCCCAAATAATACGCTTCGGAATAAACTTTTGTTTCCAGCAAATCTGTATCGCAAATTAAAACGGTATCCGTCTTTTTTGCTAATTTATTTTCAAGTTTCATTTGTCCTTTTGCAATAGGCAATAAATCTTTTGATTCGCAAGTTTTACGTTCGTTATTCCACTTATTTTGAAGATATTCTCTTGCATATTCAGGCACCCAAACCGAATTGTAGTAGCGTGCTAATTGACGACTCAATGTTGTTTTTCCTGTAGATTCAGGACCAAACAAAACTACTTTTACGCAGTTTGAAGGTTGTTGTTTAAGTTTTTCTTCCATGCTAAATAACCGAAAATGGCAATAAATGTAAATCCTAAATATTGTAGGCTTGTAAATGTAAATCCTTTATAAAAATAGAGCGGTACTGAAATTACGTCTCCAACAATCCAAAAAATCCAATTTTCAATTTTTCGCTTCGCCATAAGCCACATTCCAACAAAAAATATTGCAGTTGTTATTGTGTCTACATATGCAACCCAACTTGTCCATTTATCAAAAGAATTGTAAACTACATAAACAAATAATAAGGTGCTAAAAAATATGGCTATACTTATTCTTTTTTCGTTGAATGAAGTTCTAGAAATAGGCGTGACGTGAGTTGAATCTACTTTTCTTGTCCAGATATACCAGCCATAAACACTCATAATAAAATAATAAGCATTTATCATCATATCACCCAACAATCCCCATTTAAGTAATAAGTATACAAAAATAATAGTGCTAATCATACCAGTAGGAAATACAAAAACATTATTCTGTTTTGAAAACCAAACCGACAAAAAACCAAAAATAACAGCAACAATTTCTAAAACAATATCCATTGTTTCATAATCACCGTACTGTCCGAAAAAAAAATCAAAAATGGGGTTCATATTTACTGCGGTTTGTTTTTACAACTTTCATTGTTAATACGCATATATCTTGATTTTCAAATGAGCTTTTTATAAGTTCATTTAAAAAAGGCATTAGTTCATCATAGTTACCAAAAATTTGAGTACTTAAAGGGTTTTCTAAAACAGTAAACTTAGAAATTCTTAACGCTTTTATAAATTCAATAACATGCTTTTCATAATCATCTTGCAGTGGCGACAAGGTTAAATCTATCGATATTTCCATAATTTAATTCTTTAATTCATTGAAAAAGGATTCATCATTTTCAAAAGCTGTACCAATTACAACTAAATCAGCTCCGGAATTGTATGCATTTTCAAGTTCGAATTTACTTTTTATACCACCTCCAACTATCAATGGGATTTTTAATTCTTTCTTTACCGAAGAAATAATTTCATGATTTAAAGGTTGCTTTGCACCACTTCCTGCTTCTAAATAAATAAGTTTCATACCTAATAATTCGCCCGTCTTTACCGTATTACAGATTAAATCAATATTATTTCTTAACATTGGTTTTGTATTCGTTACTTTTTCTACTGCTGTTTCTTTTCCACTTTCAATAAGTAAATAACCAGTAGAAATTACCTCAAGACTACTATTTTTTATTTTTGAAACAGATTCAACTTGTTTGCCAATTAAATAATCGGGGTTTCTTCCAGATATAAGTGATAAAAACAAAATGGCATCAGCTTTATTTGTTATTTGATTCTCGTCACCAGGAAAAAGTACAACAGGTAATTTAGTGTGATTTTTAATTTCTAATACTAATTTTTCCGTAACACCCTTCTCAACAATACTTCCGCCAATAAAAATATGGGTTGCTATGGAGTCATTTACTTTTTCAATAAAACTTCCAGTATGTCTAATACGAAATTTATCAGGGTCAATTAAAACAGCCAATAATTTTCTGTTATCTGAAATAGCTTGTAATAAATTATTGTAAACCTGTTTCATTTAAGCAATGGCATATGCACATGTAAACCCTTCAAACTCCAAAAAGTGAATATTGTATCGATGTTTTTTATTCTCATAATCAATCCAAGCAACAGTTTCTTCTTCTTCAATAGTAAAGGGAATAACTAAAAAATACTTTTTAAAACTCAATCCTGGTGTTGCAAAAAGCTTGTATAATGACTCTTTTACACACCAAATTGTTGTAAGTTTTTTTATGTAATCTGATTCGTATTTATTTAAATAATCGAACTCATAATCTATAAATTTATGAGCTATTATAGTAATTTTATCACGTTGCTTTTCAATATCAATTCCAACAACACGATCACTAATAATTAATGCCGAAAAATTGAATGAATGTGTAATTGATATTTGTTTACCATCATCTAAATGAGGTTTACCGTTTTCATCATAATATAAGTCAAAATCATTATATCCGAATTCCGCCAATAAATGGCGAACACTTAAAAAACCACGTTGATGTAATTCACTTTTCATGCCCATAACACGCTCTAAACTTTCGGGTTTAAGCGTAACGTTTTTAAATAAATCGGCTTTAGACTCCGAAATCTTCCAAATTTTAACAGTAGTTTGTGAATTTGGTGTAATGGTTTTATATAGTGGCATTTAATATTCTGAAAGTTATTGATTATCTTTGCACCTCTAAGGAAAATTAGACCTTTTTAAGATAACGAATTTAGTTATTTTTAAGGACTAATGCCAAAAATGAGCCTTTTAAAAAACAATTGAAAAATACAAAAATGAATACAAAAACAATTCCTTACGTTGCAAATAAAGTGAAAGATATCTCACTTGCAGATTGGGGACGAAAAGAAATAGAATTGGCAGAAGCAGAAATGCCTGGATTAATGAGTTTGCGTGAAGAATATGGAAATTCTAAACCATTGAAAGGTGCAAGAATTGCTGGTTGTTTACACATGACAATTCAAACGGCCGTTTTAATTGAAACATTACAAGCTTTAGGTGCAGAAGTAACCTGGAGCTCTTGCAATATTTTCTCTACACAAGACCAAGCTGCTGCTGCTATTGCTGCCGCTGGAACTGCGGTTTATGCTTGGAAAGATATGACCGAGGAAGAATTTGATTGGTGTATCGAACAAACCTTATTTTTTGGTGAAGATAGAAAACCACTTAATATGATTTTAGATGATGGTGGCGATTTAACTAATATGGTCTTAGATAAGTATCCTGAATTAGCATCAGGAATTAAAGGTTTATCTGAAGAAACCACCACAGGTGTTCACAGGCTTTATGAGCGTGTTAAAAACGGCACATTACCAATGCCAGCAATTAACGTTAATGATTCTGTTACAAAATCGAAATTTGATAACAAATACGGATGTAAAGAAAGTGCTGTAGATGCCATTCGTCGTGCAACCGATATTATGTTAGCAGGAAAACGTGTAACTGTTTGTGGGTATGGTGATGTTGGTAAAGGTACAGCAGCCTCTTTTAAAGGAGCTGGAAGTATTGTGACGGTTACTGAAATTGATCCAATTTGTGCGCTGCAAGCGGCTATGGACGGTTTTGAAGTTAAAAAACTGGAAACTGTTATAGGTAATACAGACATTGTAATTACTACTACCGGAAATAAGGATATTGTACAGTCAAGACATTTTGAAGCCTTAAAAGACAAAGCTATTGTTTGCAACATTGGGCATTTTGATAATGAAATTGATATGGCTTGGTTAAACAAAAATCACGGTCATACAAAAAATACTATTAAACCACAGGTTGATAAGTATACAATTAACGGAAAAGATATTATTATACTTGCCGAAGGGCGTTTAGTCAATTTAGGTTGTGCAACCGGGCATCCAAGTTTTGTAATGAGTAACTCATTTACAAACCAAACTTTAGCACAATTAGAATTATGGAATAACAATGAAGCGTATGGAAACGAGGTATATATGTTACCAAAACACTTAGATGAAAAAGTAGCAAAATTACATTTAGCGAAAATAGGTGTAGAGTTAACAGAACTTCGTAAAGACCAGGCTGATTACATAGGTGTTAAACAAGAAGGCCCTTTTAAACCTGAATATTACAGATATTAATTTTTCGTTTAACGGAATTTATAAAGTTTTTATAAATTAGAAATCCCAATCATTAATGATTGGGATTTTTTTTTGAAAGTGTTTTAATTTTGAAAGGATACTACTCGAAGCTTAATCAACCAAATCCTCTTCAAAATACCACCACAAACTTGAATCGATAGATTGTTTCATTTTAGCTATATCAGCATCATCTTTTAAAAATATAGTAAGATTTTCTTTCGATTCGGTTTGCTCCACGCAGGCTCTAATTTCAATCTCTTCAATTTCCTTAAAATGTTCTAAATGCTTTTTTATTCTTGCATCTAAAGACTCATCAGTTAAAAAAATTTTGATAGTGGGTTGCGATGGTGAATTTCTTATTTCAGATCTAAACGGTAACATAATTATCTAATTTTAAGTTAGACATTTTTTAATTGCAGAAGCAATCCATTAAAGTTACGGATTTAATTAATATCTTTTACAATTAAATAAACTGTTAGCATGAGTAATAGATCTTTGACTAATTTAAAAAATCAATTAATTAAACTAGAATCATATTTTCCATTAATTGAAAAAGAAAACCATAAAGTCTCAAAATCTACAGTAGGTTGGCAATTAGACCATACTTTAAGAGTATTTAATGCCGTAAGTGAGTGGACTGAAAATTCAGACCCAAAAGAATATAGGTGGAAATTTAGTTTTTGGCGAAGTGTTTTGTTCCCTTTAAATTATTTTCCAAGAGGTAAAGTAAAAGCTCCAAAACATGTTTCATCTCCAGAAACTATTAAAACTGAAGACTTAAAAACCCAATTACAAACCGCTAGAAAACATATTGATAAACTAGATACACTTCCCAAAAATGCATATTTTAAGCATTTCATTTTTGGAATGCTATCAAAAAAACAAACCTTACGATTTCTACAGATGCACACCAACCATCATTTAAAAATCGTGAATGATATTTTGAAAAAATAAAAACCCTTCCTGTTTCCAGAAAGGGTTTAAATTATTTTAAGAAAATTATTTCTTAAGCCTCAAAAGGCTCGATAGAAACATAAGATTTGTTATCTTTTTTCTTTGTGAATTTTACAACACCATCAACATAAGCGTGTAAAGTGTGATCTTTCGAAGAATAAACATTCTCACCTGGGTGGTGTGTATTTCCTCTTTGTCTTACGATGATATTTCCAGCTAGGGCAGCTTGTCCACCAAAAATTTTAACGCCTAAACGTTTCGATTCCGATTCTCTACCATTCTTAGAACTACCTACTCCTTTTTTATGAGCCATTGTCTTAAGTTTTTATATTGTTATACTTAAATGAAATTATTTTTCAATTCCACCGTCTAATCTATCTTGTAATTCTTTTAGTTCATCCCACTTACCTTCAGCAGCCAATTTAGCTTGCTTTGGCCAAGAATCTGTAACTAAATGTGCTAATCTAGAACTTGCCTCAGTTAATATGTTACTTAATTCTTCTGGTTTAGCTTTTGCAACTTTAGCAAAAGTTTCAAAACCTGCGTTTACTAATGCTTCAGCCGCTTTTGGTCCAGCGCCTTCAATTTTCTTCAGGTCATCTGCTTTTCCAGTTGCTTTTTTAGTAGCAGCCTTTTTTGGTTCTGCTTTTGGTGCAGATTCCGATTTTGGAGCAACAACTTTAGCTTCTACTTTTTTAGCTTCTTTTTTTGGAGCAACTTTCTCAGCTATCGCTGGTGCAGCTTTTTTAGCTCCTGAAGCTACAATACTTTCAATTACAATTTCAGATAAAGATTGACGGTGACCATTTTTCACACGGTAACCTTTACGTCTTTTCTTTTTGAAAACTATAACTTTATCACCTTTAAGGTGCTTTAAGACTTTTGCTCCAACTTGAGCTCCGTCTATAGCTGGGGCGCCAACAGTAATTTTGTCACCATCACCTAAAAGAAGTACGTTATCGAAAGAAACTTTCTTACCTTCTTCAGTTTGTAAACGGTTAACAAAAACTTTTTGATCTTTAACAACTTTAAATTGTTGCCCTGCTATCTCTACAATTGCGTACATAGCGTAACGTTTTTATTAATTAATTTTGTTCAAAAATGAGTGCAAATATACTCCTAATTAATTAATCTACAAACGTTTTATTGATTTTGAGGAATATTTCCGCTTTTTTTGAAAAGTTGCATTACAGTAAGTGTTGAAACAACGGTTGTTGCTAACCCCATAATAAGTACAACAGCGGTTACTAAACCTACATCGGCGCCTAACCCTCCATTCATAATTTTGAGTAGCTCCGGCAAAAAGGTTGAATTAAATTCTGTAGCATAAAATAAAAAGAAAACAGTAAACAATAATGTAGCTACTGCACCAGTAATTAGGCCTGTTTTAAATCCTTCACCATATGAGAAATCTTCTACATTTTCAAGCTTTTTTAATCGAATAGCTTCATAAATCCCAAACGCAGTAATTATCGCATTAAAAAAACTAAATACCGGATTGGTGTGTTTATGAAGCAATGCCAAAACTAAAAAATATGCTATTAAGACAGCGCTTGTTACTAAGCCAAAACGCACAGGGATTGATAATTTTTTCATAATTAGGGTTGAATAAATTTTATTCAATTTCGTGAAAAAACCTGAATAAAAAAATTATTATTTACTTTTTGAAATATAACGGTTGCACAAAAGTGTTATAAGAATCACAAAATTTTTCAATTTATTAAGCCAAACCACTTTATTTCTTAGTTTTGTATTATAATATTTTAACCCAATACCTATGAAACATATTTTATTACTAGTTTTAATCGCAACTTTTGCTGTTAGTTGTAAAAATGATGCAAAACCAGAAGTTAAAACCGTTGACGTTGAAACTGAAATTACTAAAGAATTAGATCCTGATGCTACTTACGTAAAAGCAGAATTTACAATCGAAGGAATGACTTGCGCGATTGGTTGTGCTGCAACAATACAAAAGAAAATTACTAAAATGGATGGTGTGAAATCTGCAAATGTAGATTTTGAAAAAAAATTGGCTATGGTTGAATATAATGATGCCAAAGTAACACCACAATCATTAACTGATGCAGTTTCTAAAGTGTCAAATACTTATAAGGTAAGTGATATGCAAGTTGTTGAAAATTTTTCAACAAAAAAGGTATGTGAAGAAAATTGCACAAAACCTTGTTGTGCAAATAAAACTGAAGCAGGAAAAATGGCTTGTGTTGCAGATTGTAAAAAGGCTTGCTGTACAAAAAAGGCTTAAACTCTATATTTTAGAAATATTACTCAAAGCATCTTAATAAAATTAGGGTGCTTTTTTATTTCCATTTAACAGTTTCCATGATATGCATAATATCCTTTTGTATATATTTTGCTGCAGGTAATATAGAATCATAATTCGGTTTGGCGTAGAAATATAAAGATCCTGTTAAAAAGTGATTTACGCTATCGGTCACATAAAACTGTACCGGCGACGCTACATTACCTTTTACCTCTGAAAGCATCCCATATACTTTGTACTCAATGTTTTCAAAAGGGTATGTAGGTATTTCATCCGCTTTTTGTGTGTGCTCTAAGGTGAATTTTTCCGCATCTCGTAAAAACTTTGCTAAGTAGTTTTTATTATTCTCAATGGCTTTATAGGTTATAAAAACGGTGCCTTTTAGTATAGGATACTCTAAATTTAGACCATAACTTTTTGTTGAGGACTTTAACTCTTTTAATTTTATCTTTGTTGCTATTTGGTTTTTCTCAAAAGAAAAAGGCAACTCTAATTTAGCATCCACATATTTTGCCTCCGGATAATCTAGCCTTAAATATGCTTTAGGTTTTGGAACATAATCTTCTCCGCAAGAAAAACAAAAAACGACTACCAATAATATGTAAACAAACTTCGTCATTATTGAATAGTAAATTTTACAAGTTTAATTCGTTTTTTATCCATAGCTTCTATAGTGAAAACGTAATTTTTAAAATTTATTTTACTGTTAAGTTTTGGGAAACTACCTGATGTTTCTAAAACAAACCCAGCTATGGTTTCAGCTTCTCCTTTACTTTCTTCAAAAATAGATTCATCCTCTAATTTTAGAATTTTATAAAAGTCTTTTAAAGCGGTTTTACCTTCAAACACATAATTGTTATCGTCTAGTTTGGAATAAGATAAATCTTCATCGTCAAACTCATCACTAATATCACCAACAATTTCTTCAATAATGTCTTCTAAAGATATTAAGCCCGAAGTCCCACCATATTCATCAACAACAACAGCTAAATGCACTTTCTTTGCTTGAAATTCGGCCATTAAATCATCTAGCTTTTTGTTTTCTGGAACAAAAAATGGTTCTCTTAATAAACTGGTCCAATCAAACTGTTTTCTATCTATAAAAGGAAGTAAATCTTTAACATACAAAATACCTTCGATTGTATCTATATTGTCTCTATAAACGGGAATTCTAGAATAACCATTAGAAACTATTTCTGGTATAATTTCTAGGTATTTTAGCTCTATGTTTAAAGCGAAAATATCAATACGTGGTCGCATAACTTGTTTGGTGTCTGTATTACCAAAAGACACAATTCCTTGTAGAATTTTATGTTCTTCTTTAGTTGTGTCTGCATTTTTAGTTAACTCTAAAGCTTGAGATAATTGATCAACACTTAAATTAGATTTTTGCTTCCCTAATTTATTATGTATCGATAAGGTAACACTTCGCATAGGCAAACTCACCGGCGATAATAGAACATCCAGAACTCGTAATGGATATGCCATAAACGTTGCGAATTTAAGATTATTTCGACTGGCATATATTTTAGGCAAAATTTCACCAAATAATAAAATTAAAAAAGTGACAACAACTACCTCGATAACAAATTTTAATTGCGGATTTCCAACACTTCCAAACATAAAATCTCCTAAAAAAGCAAACAAAATCACAATGGCTATGTTTATAAAATTATTTGCAACTAATATGGTGGCTAATAATTTTTTAGGCCGCTCTAAAAGTTTTAATATGATTTGAATTTGTCGTGATTTTGCTTCTTCACTATCCTCCATATCAACTCTGTTTAGAGAAAATAATGCCACTTCTGCTCCTGAAATGAGAGCAGAACAAACTAAAAGCATAAATAATAATGCAAAACTAAACACAACTGAAACATCAATTGCCATAATTAAAAGACTAAAACTCGAAGGATCAGGATCCAATGGCAATCGCTTTAGTTAAACTTGAGATTTTCGATAAATTATCGAACGTATAATTAAAATGGTAGATCATCATTTTCGCCTATTGTGGATTCTTTACTTGATTCCTGAGTTTCAACAGGTTTTTGTTCAACTTGATTATTTGAGGGATTACTATCGCTTTCTTTTTTAGTTGAAAGAAATGTGAAATCGTTACATTGAATTTCAGTTGAGTATCTATCATTTCCTTTATCATCTTGCCATTTTCTGGTTTTCAACCTGCCTTCAATATAAACTTTATCGCCTTTGCTTAAATACTTTTCGCAAATTTCTGCGGCTTTATTTCTCACAACAATATTATGCCACTCGGTATTTGTTATACGTTCGTTGGTTTGCTTACTTGTATAAGTTTCATTAGTTGCTAATGGAAAACGCCCAATGCAGCCTCCACCTTCAAAATAATGCATTTTAATTTCATCTCCTAAATGCCCAATAAGCATTACTTTATTTAATGTTCCAGACATAACTACTTTTTTTAAAGAGGGCAAAAGTAACCAATTGCACTCCATTTTTTTAAAATTAATAAAAAAATATGATTGTGAATACTAAACTAATCAAAATTAAATGATTCAATAAAATTGCCTATTAATATTGGTACTGCGTAATTACTAATTTCATTAACCGAAACACCTTCAATTGCTAGCTTTTCTACACTAACAATCCAGAATTTTGTGTATAAATGCTGATGTGATAGTTTATGTAAAATAGGTTCTTTATTATATAAGGACAAATCAAAATTTGTTTCTTTTAATAAATCATGATTCTTTAATTGTCTTTTTAAACTATCAATTTCAATTATTTTATTAGTTTCTATTAAAGGAAATTGATACAAATTTTGCCAAATACCTTTGCCTTCTCTTTTTTGCAGCAGTGTTTTGGCATCATCAGAAATAAATACTAAAAAGTTAAAATACTTTTTTTTAGCCTTTGCTGATTTTATTTTAACGGGTAATTCATTTATTTTATTCGTATTAAAGGCTATGCAACCTTTATTAAATGGACAGATAAGACATTCAGGATTATTGGGCTTACATTGTGTAGCACCAAACTCCATAATGGCTTGGTTAAACTCAGCTGGATTATTTTTATCAATCAATTCTTGTGCGAGCTGCTTAAATTCCTTGGCCCCTTTTGAAGAATTTATTGGAGTTTCTATATTAAAATATCGTGATAAAAAACGGTACACATTTCCATCAACAACGGCGGTGTTTTCATTAAAACAAATAGAAGCAATGGCACTGGCCGTGTAATCACCAACGCCTTTTAGTTTTAATAATCCTTTATAAGTAGATGGAAATTTACCTTTTAACTCATTTGCTATATACTTTGCCGTTTCATGTAAATTTCTTGCACGGGAATAATACCCAAGTCCTTGCCATAATTTTAAAACGTCACTCTCTTCTGCATTTGCGAGGTCAAATATTGTTGGATATTTTTCAACAAAAGCCTCGTAATAAGGAAGACCTTGTTTCACTTGTGTTTGCTGTAAAATAATTTCTGAAAGCCAAATATGATAAGTATTTTTCGTTTCGCGCCATGGCAAACTCCTCTTATTCTTTGAATACCAATGTGTTAAGGTTTTTGAAAATATCATTAATTTAATTGATCAAGGAAACAAAAATAATCGTTTATTATCTTAAATTTTAATGAATTAGGTTTGAAATATTGAAAATTTAATCCCTATATTTGCATCCCTTTTAGAATTAATAGTAACCAAATAAACAATATATCAAAATGACGAAGGCTGATTTAGTAGCAAAAATTTCAGAAAAATTAGGAATTGAAAAAGGTGATGTTCAAGCAACTGTTGAGACATTCATGGAAGAAGTAAAAACCTCTTTAGAAAGTGGTGATAATGTGTATTTAAGAGGCTTTGGAAGCTTCATTATTAAAGCTAGAGCCGAAAAAACTGGTAGAAATATTTCAAAAAATACTACTATTAAAATTCCAGCTCATAATATTCCTGCATTTAAACCTGCAAAAGTTTTTGTTGAAGGTGTTAAATCAAACGTAGAAATTAAATAAAATCGAATTATTAATTTAAAAATACACTATTTATGCCAAGTGGTAAAAAAAGAAAAAGACATAAGGTAGCGACGCACAAACGTAAAAAACGTAGACGCGCTAACCGTCACAAAAAGAAAAAATAAATCAAAGAAGTAGTTAGACAAACTACTTTTTTTGATTTTAAAAAACAACAAGTTCTTTGAAATGAGTTCATTAATTTTTTAGCACATTTTGTGTTTTATGAACTCCACGGATATTAAAAATCCTGTGAAAAAATAATGTATAATCCATCTGTTACACGATTCTGTGTAATGGAATTAAAATTAACTAAATGGATAAAGAATTGATCATTAGATCTAGTTCCGAAGAAGTTGATTTTGCCTTATTAAAAGATGGAAAACTTATTGAATTACAGAAAGATGAAGGAGTTAATAACTTTTCGGTTGGTGATGTGTTTATAGCCAAAATAAGAAAAGCTGTTCCTGGTCTAAATGCTGCATTTGTAAATGTGGGTTATGAAAAAGATGCTTTTTTGCATTATCATGATTTAGGACCAAAACTTCCTTCACTTTTAAAATTCACAAAAAGTGTAAGCACAGGTAAACTTAGAGATTTTTCATTGAAAAATTTCCCATTTGAAAAAGATATTGATAAAGACGGCAAAATTGCCGATGTCTTAAAATCAAATCAATCGCTATTGGTACAAATAGTAAAAGAACCTATATCTACAAAAGGCCCTAGAATAAGCTCAGAGCTTTCTATTGCTGGTAGATATATTGTTTTAGTTCCTTTTTCTAATCGTATTTCTATTTCTCAAAAAATAGAAGACAAAGAAGAAAAAGACCGACTAAAGCGCTTAGTAAAGAGTATTACTCCGCAAGGTTTTGGTATTATTGTACGCACAGTAGCAAAAGGCAGAAAAGTAGCTGAACTAGATAAAGATTTGCAGAATTTGCTTGGTCGTTGGACCGCAATGTGCAAAAAGCTACACAAAGCACATCACCCTAGTAAAGTTTTAGGAGAAATGAATAAAGCCTCGTCTATTTTACGAGACATATTCAATGACACCTTTACAAGTATACATGTTGATGATGAAGAGCTTTACATTCAAATTAAAGATTATGTGCAAGAAATTGCACCTAGCAAAGAATCAATAGTAAAATTGTATCAGTCAAACGTTCCGATTTTTGAAAAATTTGGAATTGAAAGACAAATAAAAACCTCGTTTGGAAAAACCGTTTCTATGGCAAAAGGTGCCTATTTGGTAATAGAACATACCGAAGCCCTGCATGTTATAGATGTAAACAGTGGAAACAGATCAAACAAAGCCAATAACCAAGAGGATACAGCGCTAGAAGTTAATCTAATAGCAGCTACTGAAATGGCTCGCCAATTACGATTACGTGATATGGGCGGCATTATTGTAGTGGATTTTATTGATTTAACGAGTGCTGAAAATAGGCAAAAATTGTTCAATCACCTTCGTGACGAAATGAAGGATGATAGGGCAAAACATAAAATATTGCCTCCAAGTAAATTTGGATTGATACAAATAACAAGACAGCGTGTAAGACCCGAAATGAACATTAAAACTCGTGAGGAAAATCCTGATGAGATAATAAATGGCTCAGAGGTTGAAGCACCAATAGGAATCGTGCAAAAAGTAAATCACGATCTCGAAACACTATTTAAAAAAGACTATAAGAAGTTGACATTAAACACACATCCTTTTATAGCAGCCTTTTTAACAAAGGGCTTTCCATCTATACGTTCTAAATGGTTTTTAGAACACAAAAAATGGGTTAAAATTTTACCAAGAGATGCTTACACGTATTTAGAATATCATTTTTTTGATAAAAATGGTAAACAAATTAAATAATTAAAAAACCCGCTAACTTTTAAAGTAGCGGGTTTTTTGTTTTTATTAAATTATATCAAACAAAAACAATTATTTAAGGAGCCGGATTAGGAAAATCATTATGTATAGCATTAATCTGTTCTAACACATCATTACTTAATTTAACGTTTATCGAATCTATATTTTCTTCTAGCTGCTTTAAATTAGTAGCCCCAATTATTGTACTAGTAACAAAAGGTTGTTGATTTACAAACGCCAAACTCATTTGAGCGAGCGTCATATTTTTATCTTCAGCAATTTTCAAGTATTGTTTTGCTGCTTCTGAAGCTTTTTCACCGCTATATCTAGCAAATCTTGGAAATAACTTTAGCCGCGCGTTATCTGCCGCTTTTCCTTTAATATATTTTCCAGAAAGCACTCCAAAGGCCATAGGAGAATATGCCAATAAACCCACATTCTCCCTTAATGCAACTTCTGCTAAATCAGTTTCAAAGGTTCTTGTCAACATTGAGTAAGCATTTTGTATTGTGATTACTCTAGGTAAATTATGATATTTTGATTCTTCCAAATAACGCATAGTTCCCCAAGAATTTTCATTTGAAACACCTATATTTCTGATTCTACCTGCTTTTATTTCGGCATCTAAACTATGTAGAATTTCATTAAAGTTATCGTCCCACTTCGTATCTAACTTATAATTTCTTACTCCAAATCTATTAGTATCTCGCTCGGGCCAATGCAATTGATATAAATCAATATAATCTGTTTGTAATCTTGCTAACTCTAAATCTATTGCTTCTTTTATTGCACTCTTAGAAAAACCTGTGGTTCTAATATGCGCTGTGTAATCACCTGTTCCAGCTATTTTAGAAGCTATAATCACTTTATTTCTTTTGCCTGTTTTTTTTAACCAAGTGCCAATAATTTCACTAGTTCTTCCACTAGTATCAGCTGTTGCAGGTACTGGATACAATTCCGCCGTATCAATAAAATTCACGCCATGATCCAAGGCGTAATCTAATTGGGCATGCCCTTCAGATTCGGTGTTTTGGTTTCCCCATGTCATGGAACCTAAGCAAATTTTACTAACTTTTATCTTGGTGTTTGGGAGTGTTGTATATTTCATTTATTACTTTTTTTTGGCAAGTTGTAAATATAAAAAACCTTTAAAAGCTATTGTGGCTTTAAAAGGTTTTTTATGCGTTAGGGATTGAGGCATTTGTTGAAGCTCCTAGAAGAGAGTCCTTCGAATTCCCTCAGGATAAACTTCTACCGAAAGCGCGACCCTTGCGGTGACGCCCAAATACTAGTTTTCGTTTAACAACTTAGAAAGCTCATCTAATTTAGGAGTTAAAATAACCTCGATACGTCTGTTTTTTGCTTTTCCTTCTGCTGTGGAGTTTGTTGCTATTGGAGCATATTCACCACGACCTGCGGCTGTTAAATTTTCTGGGTTAATAGAATTGTTCTCTCTTAATATATTAACGATAGCCGTTGCTCGTTTTGTTGATAAATCCCAGTTACCGCTTAGTTGTGCATTGCCTTGATATGGAACATTATCGGTGTGCCCTTCAATTAAAACGGCTATATCAGGATTATCGCCAAGTACGTTTCCTAGCTGTTGAACCGCTCTTCTACCTTCTGAACCAACTGCCCAACTTCCTGAACTAAATAATAATTTGTTTTCCATTGAGACATATACTTTCCCGTTACGTTGCTCTACGGTTAAACCTTTGCCCTCAAAATCGGTTAATGCTCTTGAAATGGCATTTTTAAGTGCCGTCATTGCCGCATCTTTTGATGCAATAACATTTTCTAATTCTGCTACTCGATTTGATCGGTCTTCCAATTCTTTTTTAAGTTTTGCTAAACGTGCGTTTTCTGCTGCTAAAGCTTGTTCTTTGGCTTCTAACTGTGCTAATAACTCTCTGTTTTTTTGTGAATTAGCTGCTATTGCCGCCGAACTGTTTTCTTCTAATGCGTTATACGACGATTTTAAATTATCATAATTTGATTTTATCGCATTATAATCAGCTTGTAATTTATCGCGCTGCTCTACAGCCTCGTCATAAGCCATATGAATTTGTTTCAATTCATTTTCGGCAGCTGTTTTAGCCCTTAATAAGGCTTCATTATCTGTTGAAAGTTTTCTATTTTCTTGCTTTAAATCGGCATATTTTGCCTCCAAATCTTTATATACTTTTGGGGAAACACAAGACACGAACATGACTAATGTTAAGGCAAATACTAAACTGTTTTTCATTTTATTTGGGCTCATTTGTTTATTTATTAGGAGTTTTATTTTTAATTTCTACAAGGATTGGGCAATGATCGCTATGAACTGCTTCAGTGAGTATAACGGCTCTTTTTATGTTTTCTTGTAATGGTTTTGAAACCATGGCATAGTCTAGTCGCCAACCTTTATTGTTTGCTCTAGCATTTGCACGATAACTCCACCAGGAATATTGTTGTTTTTCTTGATTTAAATATCTGAATGAATCAATAAATCCGCTATCAATAAAATTTCCAATCCATTCGCGTTCAACGGGTAAAAATCCTGATACACCTTTCATTTTAGGGTTATGAATATCTATTTCTTCGTGGCAAATGTTATAATCTCCACAGATAACAAGATTTGGAATTTCTTTTTTTAGGTTGTTTATATATTCTTGAAACATATCCATATATTCCAATTTATGATTTAATCGTGCATCATTTGTTCCAGAAGGCAAATACAAACTCATTACCGAAAAACCATCAAAATCGGCTCTTATGTTACGCCCTTCAAAATCCATTGATGCTATTCCTGTTCCGTATTCCACATGATTTGGTTCAATTTTACTTAAAATAGCCACACCACTATATCCTTTTTTTTCTGCGCTAAACCAATAATTAAATTTATATCCCGCTTCTTCAAATAAATCCAAATCTAATTGTTCTTTTAGAGCTTTGATTTCTTGCAAACAAATAACATCCGGATTTGCACTTTTTATCCAATCAATAAAACCTTTATTTATGGCTGCACGAATACCATTAACATTATAGGATATAATTTTCATAAGCTTAATAAGAATTTTAGCTAAATTAAATAATGCGTTACATTTACACTATTAAATATACCAGGAGTTTTAACGAAGCTATTAACAAAATATTTTAAGCTATTTACAGTTTAATATCTGATGAAGTTTTTTACATGCATTATTATTTTATTAATTGGCATTTGTGTGTTTGCGCAAAACCCAACTTCAAATTATAGAACCATAAAAGTTGCCGCAAAAGATTCTATTCAAATTGATAGCGTGAGTATTAATTCCAGCTCTTTTTCAGTCAAAACAAAAAATAATATTGTTTTACATTCCTCATTATACTTCGTTGATTTTAGAAAAGCTCTGCTAACTTTTAAAAAGCCAATCGAAACTGATTCAATCATAATTAATTACTTAAAATTTCCTGAGTTTTTAACTAAAACTTATAAGCAATTAGATGAATCCATTGTTGTGGCTAATAACAATAATGAAACTTTGTATAAACTTTCACAACCTAACACATCCAATAATTATATCCCTTTTGACGGGTTAACAACTTCCGGAAGTATTTCGCGAGGAGTTACCCTAGGCAACAATCAGAACTCGGTTTTAAATAGTGAATTAGATCTTCAAATTACAGGGAGACTTAATGATAAAGTGTCGCTAAGAGCTTCTATACAAGACGCGAACATTCCTTTGCAGGAAAGCGGATATAGCCAGCGATTGGATGAGTTCGATCAAGTTTTTATTGAATTGTTTAGCGATCAATGGAATATTCGGGCTGGCGATATCGATTTACTAAATACCGATTCTTACTTCGCAAGTTTTTCAAAACGTGTTCAAGGATTAAATTTTAATGTGAATTTGGGAGACGATGATAATCGAACCAATTTATTTGCGGCTGGAGCCATTGTTCGTGGGCAGTTTACATCAAGTCAGTTTACGGCCCAAGAAGGTAACCAAGGACCTTATAAATTACAAGGGCAAAATGGTGAATTGTTTGTTCTTATAGTTTCTGGTAGCGAAACTGTTTATGTAAATGGTTTAGCCGTTAAACGAGGCGAAAATCAAGATTATATTATCGATTATAACGCCGGTGAAATTATTTTTAACTCCACATTTCCCATTACTTCTGAAATGCGTATTACAGTTGATTATCAATTTAGTGATAGAAATTATTCGCGTTTCGTAGCTTATGGTGGCGGTAATTATGAAAGTGAAAAACTGAATATTGGTGTTTCGGTATATTCTGAAAATGATGCTAAAAATCAGCCTTTACAACAAAATCTATCCGAAGGACAGGTTCAAATTTTAGCTAATGCTGGTGACAATTTAGACCAAATGGTTGCGCCATCAGAAATTAGAGAAAGCCAAAATGAAAATAGAATTTTATATAAGAAAGAACTAAATGGAGGTGTTGAAATATTTGTGTTTTCTAACGACCCAAATGATGAATTGTATCGAGTTACCTTCTCTTTAGTTGGCAACAATCAAGGTGACTACGCTTTAAGCAGTATTAATGCCATTAATAACATTTTTGAATATGTTGGTGTTAATCAAGGTAATTATGCGCCAATAGTACAATTAATTGCGCCAACTAATTTGCAGATAGCAGTTGTAAATGGAAGTTATAAACCTTCAGAAAAGACCACTCTGAACTTTGAAACTTCAGCCAGTAAAGAAGATTTAAACTTGTTTTCAAATTTGGATGATGAGAACAACAATGGGTTTGCGGCTAAGTTTAACATAAACCAAATGCTTATAAAAAATGATAGCCTTTGGAACATTGAAGCTATTGTTGATAGCGATTATATAAGTAAAGATTACCGAAATATTGAAGGGTTATATAATCCGGAATTTAATAGAGATTGGAATTTAGATCAACCCAATATAAATGGAATTGGTCTAAATATAGGAGATCAAATGTTATTACAATCTGGTTTCAAGTTGTTTCATCATAAAAAAGGTTTTACAAACTATCAATTTGAGCATTTAAATTTTTCAAATGGCTTTAATGGTAACCGACATATTATTAACGCTAATTTACTTTTAAATCGTTTTAACATTTCATCTTATTCAAGCTTTTTAGATGCCAATTCAAATATTACCACTTCAAGCTTTTTACGATCTTATAATCGTATATCATATAGTATGAAAAATAGTTGGCTAGGAACAAAAGTAGCTGTTGAGGATAATGAGCGGCGCGATGTTGCAACTCAAACATTAACAACGTTAAGTCAGAAATTCAAATCATACGAAATCTATTTTGGCGTTGGAGATAGTACAAAAGTTTTTGCCGAATTTGGTTATAAAAATAGAGTGAATGATAGCCTAAGAAATAACAAACTGGAAAAAGTAAATACTTCAAACACTTTTTACTTAGATTCTAAACTTATCCAAAATAAAAACACCAATTTATCATTATACACGAATTATAGAACTTTAAAAAATGAGGAAGTCTCCATTCAAGATGAACATTCGATAAATTCCCGATTGCAATTCAATCAAAAGCTTTTTAAGCAAATTATACAGTGGAATACTATTTTTGAAACGAATTCCGGGACATTACCTCAACAAGACTTTACTTATATTGAAGTTGAAGCGGGACAAGGCACATATACTTGGATAGATTATAATGAAAATGGAATTCAAGAGTTAGAAGAATTTGAAATTGCTCAGTTTCAAGATCAAGGTAAATACATTCGAGTGCTTTTACCAAATCGAATATTTATAAAAACACATCAAAATAGACTAAGTCAATCGCTAATTATTAATCCATCACAATGGTCGGTCTCAGAAAACAAAGCACAAAAATTCTGGTCTCATTTTTACAACCAAACTAGTTATTTAATTGATAGAAAAACAAAGCGTGATGGAAATACCTTTAATCTAAATCCTTTTAATAGTAATGAAGAAGACCAGCTTGGTTTACAATTAAATTTTAGAAATGTATTATTTTACAATCGTGGAAAACAGCACTATACAACCTCATATACTTTTCTTGACAATACCACAAGAAACATTTTATCGATAGGATTTTTAGAGAATGGCTTAAAAAGTCATCAATTAAATTTTAATCATAAAATAAATGAGAATTGGCTTGTTAATATGTTTACTGCTTTTGATAATAACGAAAGTATTAGTGAGAATTTTGCGAGTAAAAATTACAATTTTAACGAAGCCAGATTTAACCCTAAACTTTCTTATTTATTTAATGATAATTCCAGTTTTGATGTTTTCTATCAATATGCAAGTAAAGAGAATACCGTTGGGAATTTAGAATCATTAAAACAACAAAAGTACGGTGCTTCTTTTTCATTAGCGAGTAGCCAAAAAAGTGCAATAAATGGCGAGTTTAATTATTTTTCAAATAACTATTCAGGAAATGCAAATACGCCAGTGGCTTACCAATTATTAGAAGGTTTACAACCCGGGAAAAATTTTACTTGGAGTTTATTGGCACAAAAAAAATTAACTAATTTTTTAGATCTAAACTTAAGTTATTTTGGAAGAAAAACCGATACTAGTAAAACCATTCACTCTGGTTCTATTCAATTAAAAGCTTATTTTTAAAATTTAGAATTATCTATTTTTTCAAATACTGAAATAATCGTTTTAACAGCGTCAATATAAAACTCAGGCTGAATGTTTTCATAATCATCAGTTGGCTCATGATAGTCCTTATGGTCTTCAACACCAAAATATAAAAAAGGAATATCTTTTTTATAGAAATTTATATGATCTGATGAATAAGTCCAGTTATCTAAGCCATCATAACCATCGTGTCCCGTTTTAAGTATTATTTTATATGTATTCTCAACTTCACTTATAATATGTTTTAACCGCATATTTTTTTTCGTTCCAACAACAAATAATTCATTTTTAACACTTCTGCTAATCATATCCATATTTAAGTTAACCACAATATCTTTTAGATTAACTATAGTATTATCCATAAAATATTTGGAGCCCTTAATTTGTAATTCTTCGGCGTCAAAAGCTGCCAATATCACAGAGTAATTTGGTGGGTTGTTTTTAAAATATTCGGCAAAAGCAAATAATGCACTTACGCCAGAAGCGTTATCATCTGCTCCATTATATATTTTACCGTACTTTATTCCTTCGTGGTCGTAATGCGCACTTATAACAATGTATTTTTCTGGTAATTTTGAACCTTTAATTAGACCTAAAACATTGATACCTTTGTAATATTTTCTTCTATTTATAAATGAAAAAGGCTGTTCGTAATCTTTTATGAGTGGAACAACATTTAAAGAGTGAAATTGATTTATTATATACTTTTTAGCTTTTATGGCTCCATCAGTACCCGTTCTTCTCCCTTCAAAAGTATCAGATGATAATGATTTAAGATGTTTTAATATATTAGATTCACTAAACAGGCTATCATTTTCATATGTATTTTGTGCATTACCATTTTGTGCAATAAGGACGAAAAAAACAATTAAACGGGCTAAAATTTTATTCATTCGTAATGTTTAAAGGCTAAATTTAAACAAAAACCCCAAGTATTTACTCGGGGTTTTAAACTTAACGCTATTATAAGAATATTTTGTTACAAATTAGCCTTTATAAGTTCTCTATTCATTCGTGCTATATTCTCTAGTGAAATTCCTTTAGGACATTCCACTTCACATGCGCCTGTATTTGTACAGTTACCAAATCCTTCTAGATCCATTTGTGCTACCATATTTTTAACACGATCTGCTGCTTCAACTTGGCCTTGTGGTAACAAAGCATATTGTGATACTTTTGCGCCCACAAATAGCATTGCTGAAGAGTTCTTACAGCTTGCTACACAGGCTCCACAACCAATACAAGTTGCAGCATCCATTGCTTCATCAGCAGCATGTTTTGAAATCGGAATAGCGTTAGCATCTTGTGTGTTTCCAGAGGTGTTTACTGAAATAAATCCACCTGCCTGTTGTATTCTATCAAAAGCACTTCTGTCTACAATTAAATCTTTAATTACAGGAAATGCCTTTGCGCGCCAAGGTTCTATATAAATAGTGTCACCGTCACTAAAACTTCTCATGTGCAATTGACAAACCGTTATTGCTCTATCTGGGCCATGTGAACGACCATTTATAAACATTGAACACATACCACATATTCCCTCACGGCAGTCATGATCGAAAGCTACAGGCTCCTCATTTTTATTTATTAAATCTTGATTTAAAACATCAAGCATTTCTAGAAAAGACATATCTGGCGATACATCATCCAGCTTATAATCTACAATTTTCCCTTTGGATTCAGCGCTTTTTTGACGCCATATTTTTAATGTTAATTTCATAACCTGTTTGTTATTTATAACTTCTTTCTTTTACTTCAATATTCTCGTATACTAATTCTTCCTTATGTAAAACAGCATCTTTTGGCTCTCCTTTATATTCCCATGCGGAAACATATTGAAACTCTTTTCTACGCATGGCTTCACCTTCAGGTGTTTGATATTCTTCTCTAAAGTGTCCACCCGCAGATTCTTCTCTCTGTAATGCATCTTTAGCAAACAACTCTCCTAATTCCAGAAAATCTGCAACACGCCCTGCTTTTGCAAGCTCTTCATTATATTCATCAGCACTTCCAGGTACTTTAACATCTTTCCAAAACTCTGCTCTTAATTCAGCAATTTCAGTTATAGCAGATTTTAAATCTTTTTCATTTCTTGCCATTCCGCATTTATTCCACATAATTTTTCCTAATTTTTTATGGAAATAATCTACTGAATGTGTACCATTGTTATTGACTAACTTGTCAATATTTGTTTTTACTTCTTTTTCAGCTTCGTCAAATTCTTTTGTTTCAGTTGAAATTGATCCTGTACGAATATCAGCTGCTAGATAATCTCCAATCGTATATGGCAATACAAAATAACCATCAGCCAATCCTTGCATTAATGCAGAAGCTCCTAATCTGTTAGCTCCATGATCTGAGAAGTTAGCTTCTCCTATAGCATATAATCCAGGTACGGTAGTCATTAAATTATAATCTACCCAAATACCTCCCATTGTGTAATGAACTGCCGGATAAATCATCATAGGAGTTTCATATGGGTTCTGATCTACGATTTTTTCGTACATCTGGAATAAGTTTCCATATTTAGCTTTTACAATTTCTTTACCTAATTTATCTATAACTGCTTTATCATTTTCATCTAGTCCTTTGACATGTGCTTGTTCTTTTCCGTAACGCTCTATAGCCGCTGCAAAATCTAGATACACTGCCTCACCGGTTTTATTCACACCATATCCTGCATCACAACGTTCTTTTGCCGCTCTTGAAGCTACGTCTCTAGGTACTAAATTACCGAAGGCTGGGTAACGACGCTCTAAATAATAATCACGGTTTTCTTCGGCAATTTGTGTTGGTTTTAATTTACCTTCTCTTATTGCGAATACATCGTCCATATTTTTGGGCACCCAAATACGACCATCGTTTCTTAAAGATTCTGACATCAACGTTAATTTAGATTGATGGTCTCCCGAAACAGGAATACATGTTGGATGGATTTGTGTATAACATGGATTTGCGAAAAAAGCACCACGTTTATGTGCTTTCCAAGCAGCAGTTACGTTGCTTCCCATAGCATAAGTTGATAAATAAAATGCATTACCATAACCTCCGGTTCCTAAAACTACTGCATGCGCTGAATGACGTTCAATCTCTCCTGTAACTAAATTACGAGCAATTATTCCTCTCGCTTTACCATCAACAATGACAACGTCAAGCATTTCGTGGCGGCTGTACATTTTAATTTTACCTCGACCTATTTGACGATTCATGGCAGAATACGCACCTAATAATAATTGCTGACCGGTTTGTCCTTTGGCATAAAATGTTCTGGATACTAATACGCCACCAAATGAACGGTTATCTAACAATCCACCATAATCTCGTGCAAAAGGTACGCCTTGAGCTACACACTGGTCTATAATGTTGGTTGATACTTCGGCTAAACGATGAACGTTAGATTCTCGAGAACGATAATCACCTCCTTTTACTGTATCATAAAACAATCTATATGTAGAATCTCCATCACCTTGATAGTTTTTTGCTGCATTAATGCCTCCTTGAGCGGCAATCGAGTGCGCACGACGTGGAGAATCCTGAAAGCAAAACGCTTTTACATTATATCCTAATTCTGCTAAAGTAGCTGCTGCAGAACCTCCTGCTAACCCTGTACCGACTATAATAATGTCAATATTACGTTTGTTAGCTGGATTTACTAAGTCTATATGATTTTTATAATCTGTCCATTTATCTTTAATTGGACCCTTTGGTACTTTTGAATCTAATGTTGCCATATCTATCCTAATACGTATTTAAGGTGATGATAAAGCGCAATAAAAATAAATCCTAATGGAATTATTATCGAGTATGCTTTACCAATATTTTGTAATGTTTTTTTACGCCCTGCAGTTGCTCCCATTGATTGGAATGCGGATGTAAAGCCATGTAATAAATGGAGCATTAAAAACACAAATGCTATTACATAAGCAATTGTTCTTATATGGCTGTGAAATTTATGTTGTAATTCTTCAAAATAGCGGTAGCCCTCAACACCTTCGTGTAAACCTGACCAATCACCTTTTATAAATTTTGTGTTTATTTCTGGAAACCAGAAATCAATAAAATGTAAAATGATGAATGCTAAAATGGCAACGCCACTCCAAATCATGTTTCTACTCATCCAAGTAGAATTTGCAGACCCGTTATTTTTAGCATAAGAAATTTGTCTTGCGTTTCGATTTTTTATCTCTAATACAAATCCCATAACAAAATGAAAAACAACACCAAAAATTAAAACCGGTTGTAAAGCAAATTGAACTAACGGGTTTGTACCCATAAAATGTGACACTTCGTTAAAAAGGTCTGGGCTAAAAACCGATAAAATATTAATTGCAAAATGTTGAAGTAAAAAAAACATGAGGAAGAATGCAGAAAGCGCCATGGCTATCTTTCTTCCAATCGAAGATTTAAAAAATCCGCTCATTATTTTGAAGTTAGTTTAAATTTTAACAAATGTACTCTAGGACACAAATATAGACAAATAACAATAGTCATATTTTTGCTATTTATAATTATTTTAATTAAAATCTAAAAAGGCACTAAAAAATTTTAGTGCCTTTTTAAATTACGCTTGAAAAATTTTTATTCGATCACTATTTTTTTGGTAATATGGGCAATATCAGAATAGATATTTACAAAATATAACCCTTTGGAAACATTATATAAATTAATGGTATTTTTAATTGAGTTATTAGAAATATCTTGCTTAGAAATTAACCTACCACTTAAATCATATACAACAACCTTTTCTAAATTAATGAAAGATTCATTCTTTATATAAAATTGTCCCTTTGCAGGGTTTGGGAAAATAGTAATCGCCATTTTCAATTCTTCCTCAGCAACGCTTAACGGGCATGATGCATCTGTCATTGAAGCTTGGCTACAAACCGATAAACTAGAACTTCTTGCTTGTACATTATTGGCGGCCGTTATATTATTAGTAGTTAAAACTCTTTGTTGTTCACTATTAGAAATGGCATAATGCATAACATCATCTAAATTATCACCATCAAAAGATGTATCAATCGTATGCCCTAACTGATGACCATGCCCTAACTCATGTAAAGCCACACTTTCAAAATCGTATTCCGATATTGCAGGTAACCCAGCACCATAATACCAAGATGTAGCATCGTCAAAAACTATATCCAATTCTTCAACGAACCAGTTGGCAGTAGTTCCTCCACCTGCAAGACAACCACTTATATAATAATAACATGTTCCAAGAACCCCATTTGGCAATTCAGACCCATTATCAAATCTTACTATATTAATTCCATCATTTGCAGTTACATCCGTAGCTGTAGTTGATCCAAATACCCAGTTAATTTTTGATTCACAAACCCAAGTATTAAAGGCACTTACAAAAGCATCTTTGGCCAAAGTATTGGAATCAAAATCAGTAAACATTTGCCATGTGTAACCTCCAGAACTATTATCATCCACGTGTTGTGTTTTGTAGGCGACAAAAACACCCGATGAAACTGCATCAGAGGTGACATTTATTTCTGAATATGAAACAGTTAATGATGCTGCAGACGTAGCCGATGCACTCCCACTATCCGTAACTTGAATTTGACCGGTTCCTGCTTCAGACGGAACTTCAACCTTTATTTGAGCATCATTCCAGGATATTACTTGAGTGTCTAAGGCGTCTACAAAAGTTGCTCCGCCATCATCTGCATTGCTAAAACTAACTGTGCCTTGTGTTCCTCCAAATCCAGAACCATCAATAATAAGCTCCGTTTTTGTGCCAGCTGATACCGTGCTAGGAGTAAAAGTTATTGATGATGGTGGTTGGGAATTAGCTTTTCTAAAATCAGATTGTATGCTTAATACATCAAAGTTATTCATTTCAATATATTGAGTTTTTGTATAAGATTTTATTTCATTGTAAAAACTAAATGCAATTCCCTTCTTTATTTTAAACGGATTTACTGCCAAATCATTTTTTAAATTATATTTATAAAACCCTTGCAATGAGCCATAAGGTAAAAATTGATTTCGATAAGAATTGTTATGGCTTTTTAATTTTATATCACTTTCATTTAACATAAAAATCCCAATATCATTATTATAGAGCTTAAGACTAGGTGTAACAATTTGAGCCGATAAACCAATAGTTCCCCCAGCCGTAATTACTTCTAAAATTGCGACTGCCTCTCCTTTAAAAACTTTATATACTTCAACAGTATTTGTTGTATAAATTAATCCATTACTAGAATTCTTAAACGACTTTTTTGATATTACTTTCCCCTCAATTATAAGCGATGAATTTTCAACTTGTTGCTTTAACGGGATTTCTTTTAATAATATTTGCGCGTAATTAATTTGTGAAAATAGCGTAGATAAAAACAAGCCAACTATCATCTTCTTTAAGATATGTTTTTTCATCTTTTATTGATTTTTAAAGTTAATAATAGTCGAGGGAGTATCAAATATAAGAAATTATCAACCAAGATTTATTTAGTTTTGCTACATTTATGAATCTTAAGATGATATAAATATGAAATACTTACCCATTGACAATAAACTCTTTATAAAAAATCGTAAAAATTTTTCAGCTAAAATGAAGCCTAATAGTTTAGCTGTTTTTAACTCCAACGACATTTATCCAATAAGCGCAGACAGCACCATGCCTTTTGAGCAACATAGAGATATTTTTTATTTAAGCGGAGTTGATCAAGAAGAAAGTATTTTAGTTTTATTTCCAGATTGCCCTAAAGAAAAACACCGTGAAATATTATTTTTAAAAGAAACCAATGAACATATTGCTATTTGGGAAGGTGAAAAATTAACGAAAGAAGCCGCTTTTAAAACAAGCGGTATTAAAACAGTTTATTGGCTTCAAGACATGGAGAAAATCATGTTTGAAATTATGACGCAATGTGACACTGTATACATCAATACCAACGAACACTACAGAGCATCTGTTGAAACTGAAACACGCGAAGATCGTTTCACAAAATGGTTGAAAGAAAAATATCCCGCACATAGTGTTGCCAAAAGCAACCCTATTTTACAAAGGCTTCGTTCTGTAAAAGACCCCATCGAAATTCAATTGATGCAACAAGCATGTAAAATTACTGAAAAAGGTTTTAGACGTATACTAAGTTTTGTAAAACCAAATGTTTGGGAATATGAAATTGAAGCCGAATTTATGCATGAATTTTTACGTAATCGTTCTAATGGGTTTGCTTACACTCCAATTATCGCTTCAGGAAATAATGCTAATGTTTTGCATTATGTTGAAAACAACCAACAATGTAAGGCAGGTGAATTAATTTTATTTGATGTTGCTGCAGAATATGCTAATTACTCAAGTGATTTGAGCAGAACCATTCCCGTTTCAGGAAAATTTACAAAAAGGCAAAAAGACGTTTACAACGCCGTACATAGAGTTAAAAATGAAGCTACTAAAATGCTTATCCCAGGAACATTATGGGAAGCATACCATTTTGAAGTAGGTAAAATAATGACCTCTGAATTGCTAGGATTAGGGCTGCTTGATAAGGCCGATGTGAAAAATGAAAATCCAGATTGGCCCGCTTACAAAAAATATTTTATGCATGGCACAAGTCATCATATAGGTTTAGATACTCATGATTATGGTATTTTAACAGAACCCATGCAAGCAAATATGGTGTTTACTGTTGAACCTGGAATTTATATTCCTGATGAAGGTTTTGGCATTCGTTTAGAAGATGATGTTGTGATTCAAAAAACAGGTGAACCTTTTAATTTAATGCAAAATATTCCTATTGATGCTAATGAAATTGAGGATCTTATGAATTCATAAGAAAGGGACCATTTTTCAACAGTCCCTTCAAGCTAATAATACCAAAATTTATATTTTAAAGAGTGACTAATTCAAATAAATAATCGTTTAGCTTACAAAGCGTTTTTACTTTATCTTTTGAATGAATTAATAAAGAAATATTATTGTTACTACCTCCATAAGAAATCATTCTAATTTTTACATCTTGAAGAATTTGGAATAGTTTAAAAGTATCTTGATGGTTTACAATCGAGTGTCCTACTAAACATACAATGCTTTGATTTTTATCGACCTCAATTGTTGCTATTTTTTCTAATTCAAATAGAATTTTGTCAAGATTTGAATCATCATCAATGGTTAAAGACACAGCTACCTCCGAAGTGGTAATCATATCGATTGATGTTGTATAAGTCTCAAATATTTCAAATACTTTCTTTAAAAACCCATGCGCTTGTAACATGCGTGCAGACTTAATTTTGATTGCTGTAATATTGTCTTTTGCTGCTATAGCTTTTATTCCCTTTTCAGTAGTTTCACTTGAAATTAAAGTTCCAAAAGCATTTGGGTTCATCGTATTTTTTAATCTAACTGGGATGCCATCAGTACGCACAGGTGTAACAGTTTGTGGATGCAATATTTTTGCCCCGAAATAAGCTAACTCCGCCGCTTCATCAAACGATAAATTTGAAATTGGCTTTGTGTTTTCAACATATCTAGGGTCGTTATTATGCATCCCGTCAATATCTGTCCATATTTGCACTTCATCAGCTTTTATCGCAGCCCCAATAATTGTTGCTGTATAATCGCTTCCACCTCGTTGCAAATTAGATATTTCATTAGAATCATCTAAACAAATAAAACCTTGTGTAATGTAAACTTGAGAATCTATGGCATTATTAAAAACTTCTTTAAAGTTCTTTTCAATATAATTTAGGTCTGGCTCGTTGTATTCATCAATACGCATAAAACTCAAAGCAGGTAGCAATGCAGATTTTATACCTTCTTGGTTTAAAAAACTATTAAACATGTAAGTTGACAGTAATTCACCTTGCGCCACTATATGGTTTTCTAAAGATTCTGAGAAATCTTTATATGTACATTCAACTAAAAAGCTAAAAACACTAGAGACAAAATCTTTTACTCGCTTATTTATTTGATCATTATTTAAAAGACTATCTATGGTTGTAAAATAAGTTTCATGAAGTTTATTTATCTTATCAATAGCTTCATTAGGCTTTCCCTCAGCAATATTCTGTGCTATGGCAACTAATTGGTTTGTAGTACCGGACATAGCAGAAAGCACCACTACTTTTTTTTCTCCATCGTTAATTATATTCTTAACGTTGCTCATGTTCTCAACGGAACCAACTGAGGTTCCTCCAAATTTCAATACCTTCATTTTCATTTATTTGAATGTAAAATTATAACTCATTTGTCTATAAACTATGTTTATTGAAAAAATTGTTTATTTTTATACATAATGTTAAATAATTAACATGAGAACTGTATCTAACTGTGTAGAAGACATTTTAATATCGCAACCTTATTTAGAGGAAGCCCTTTCTAGAAACATAATAAATTTTAGCGCACTGGCCATTGAACTTACGGAACCTATTAGCCAAATGCTTAAAAAAGAAGTGAAACCAGGGGCTATTATGATGGCACTTAGACGTTATAATCCGCCAATTGCTTTATCAAATTCCGTAAAAATGAAACGGGTAATTCAGAATTTAGGCGATATTACTGTGCGGTCAAACTTAACGGATTTTACCGTAAAAAATTCGGATACTATAATTGATAATCATGCTAAAATTTTAGAGAGAATTAATCAAGAATCCAAATTATTTTACACTTTTACTCGTGGAATTCATGAGAGTAATATTATTATCTCAAGTAGTTTAAGTGATTATATAAAAGAGCAGTTGAAAAATGAGACCTTTCTTGCTGTACAATCTGAACTATCTGCAATTAGTATAAATTTACCTAAGGACAATTCAAAAATTGCTGGATTGTATTATCATTTTTTTAAACGATTAGCATGGGAAGGAGTTGTGCTTTATGAAATAATTTCTACAACAAATGAATTCACTATTTTGGTAGAAGATGAATTTGTTGACAAAGCTTTCGCAGCCATTAAAAGGGTGAAATCTTAGTTTTTAGCCTTTAGTTTTTTAATCAAATTAACTAGAATAAAAGTTAACAATGCTGGTAAAACCCAACCCAAATTTTCATTAGCTAAAGGAATTATTGCCTTAATACTATTTAAGTTTTCCAAAGGCATTAAAAATCCTAAAAAATCTGGAATGCTAAATATAAACGTTATGAGAACAACCCATTTAAAAACTAATTTAGACGCAAATTTTTCTGGTAATACATTCAATATAATTAGAACTATACAAAGTGGATAAATAATCATTAATGCAGGAAGAGCTACATTAATTATATATTCAACTTTCATCTGCCCTATTAATATTCCAGCCGAACAACAGATAAATGATGTTATTAAATATGCGTTTTTAAATTTTTTAAAATACATTGTAAAAAAATCAGCAATACTGACTATAATGCTAACTGCAGTTGTAAAACAAGCCAATCCAACCAATACACTTAAAAAAGCCGTACCTAATTTCCCTAAAGTCAATAGTGATATTCCAGAAAGTAGTTCTGCTCTAGAAATGTTTACATCAAATTGTGTATTAAAAAAAGCGCCAACTGCAATTAATCCGCCATAAATTAGTAATAACCCTGTTACGGCTATCATACCAGATTTTGCAATCATGGTCTTCTTCTCAGCAAAAGTTAACGTACTTTTCGAGTTATTTATAGTTACTATAATTACGCCACCCATTACCATGGCTCCAATAGCATCATAGGTTTGATAACCTTCTAATAAACCACTTATAATTGGCGAATTAAAACTTGTTGAAATCATTTCAGTATTAGCAGAAAAAATTCCGATATAGATGATAGCTAAAAGTATAATGGCGATAATAGGAGTCAAGTACTTACCAATAATGTTTAGAACCTTATTTCTGTTTAAAACAAATAAAAATACTAATGTAAAATAAATAATACTCGTTAATAAAGCGCTTGTACCAAAAAACGGAGCTATAGCCATTTCATGGGTTACTGCTGCAGTTCTGGGACTTGGCAAAACAATGCATATAACATATATAATGAGTAAAAAAACCATACTAAATGAGTGAGATACTTTTTTACCAAAATCATACAAAGTTCCTTGTAACTTAGCGTGACCTAATAATGCTAAAAGGGGTATTAACGTTGCAGAAATTACAAAACCGACTGTTACTAGCCACCAATCTGATCCAGATTTAAAACCCAACATAGGTGGTAAAATTAAATTTCCTGCACCAAAAAAACCAGCGAATAATGCAAAACCAAATACGAATGTTTCTTTAGTTTTATTCATTCTATGATTTTTATCTTTGCCTAATATAGCACTAATATGATAATAGATCACAAAGGCATAAATATTAATTACACCGATAATGGAACAGGTAATACAATAGTTCTATTACATGGGTTTTTAGAAAACAGCAATATGTGGCTTCCATTTATAACACCATTATCAAAATCGAATAGAGTAATTTGTATAGACCTATTGGGTCATGGTAAAACAGAATGTTTGGGCTATATTCATACCATGGAGCAAATGGCCAATGCTGTTTATGCTGTTCTTGAACACTTAAAAATAAAATCTGCTTATTTTGTAGGTCACTCAATGGGAGGGTACGTAGCGCTAGCGTTAGCAGATAAAAAGCCTTATTTATTCAAAGGATTATGCTTAATGAATTCTACAGCCAAAGCTGATACTTCAGAAAAGAAGAAAAACCGAGACAGAGCTATTATTGCTGTAAAACAAAATCATAGAACATTTATAAGAATGTCTGTTTCGAATTTATTTAGACCAAAAAACAGAACTATTTTTATAAAGGAAATAAAGCAGGTTGTAAATGAAGCTTTACTTACTCCGTTGCAAGGTATTATTGCGGCACTGGAAGGTATGAAAATTAGAAAAGACAGATCAAATTTGTTAAATAACAATAACTACAAACAACTTATAATTATTGGAAAACGAGATCCAGTTCTGGATTATAATTTAATAATTAGTCAAGCTAAAAATACCCAGATAAAAATAGTTGAATTTCCTGATGGACACATGAGTCATATTGAAAATAAGAGGCAATTATTATATGAAATTATGCATTTCATCGAATAAATACTACCTTTTGTCGGTGGCTTTATTTTTTTATGTAAATTTAAGCCCACAATGAGACAAACATGAAAAAAAACACTGCCAGCAAACCTTCGTTTATTCCAACTATATTCTGTAATCTTTTTGGTCACAAATTTCAAGTAACTAAAAAAGTAACTTACCACGTAAAAGAGTATACTTGTAGTCATTGTAAGAAAGAATTAACCACAAATAGCAACGGAAGTTTAACCGAGTTAACACCTAAGTTTAAAGAAATAAATGCAATTCTCGGAAGAATACATAATGCACGAATTGCACGTTTAAAGGATAAAATAAACGCTTCGTCGAATTACCCTAAAGTTGTTTAAACTTTTGATTCTTTTTTTATACTTTAAGCCTCACAAGACAATAGTTCAATTTAGGAATTAAAATTAAATGAAGAATTTTCACTGCAAAATGTTTGGTCACAATTTTCAAATTACTAGACATGTTACTTACCATGTAAAAGAATATGCATGTAAAAATTGTAAAAAAGAATTGACTACAAACAGCAATGGTAATTTAACAGAACTCACTCCTAAATTTAAAGAAATTAATGACGTATTAGAACGTATACACGAACGTCGACGTGCAAGAAAATTAGCTAAAAAAAATATGCCTGAGAACTTACTTGTTTTTAGTCATTAAAATTTTTCCATCCCTGTGCTTTTATCGGAATTTTTGTTTCTGCTCTTGTAACTAAATGAATTCCTTCTGATTTTTCCTTTATAAACCCGATTACACTAAAGTTAGGATTTGCCTTAACTTTTGGAAAATCCTCTTGAGAAATTGTGAATAATAACTCATAATCTTCCCCGCCATTTAATGCAACAGTTGTACTATCAATATTAAACTCCTCGCAAGTAGAAATAACTTGTGGGTCTAAAGGTATTTTTGCTTCATATAAATCGCAGCCAACATTGCTTTGTTTACATAAATGAATTATTTCTGAAGACAATCCGTCACTAATGTCAATCATCGACGTGGGTTTTACTTCCAAATCATTCAACAATTTAACAATATCTTTTCGAGCTTCTGGCTTTAATTGACGTTCAATAATATAAGAATAATGCCCTAAATCTGGTTGGTTACTAGGGTTAACTTTATAAACTTCTTTTTCACGTTCAAGTATTTGCAATCCCATATAAGCCGCTCCCAAATCACCTGTTACAACAAGTAAATCATTTGGTTTTGCTCCATTTCTATAAACCTCTTTATCATCCGAAACCTCACCAATGGCCGTTACAGAAATTAACAACCCTGTATTTGAGGAAGTGGTATCGCCGCCAACAACATCAATATTATAAATTTTAGCAGCAGTTTCAATTCCCGCATACAAATCTTCAAGTGCTTCTAAAGGGAATCTGTTTGATACTGCAACAGATACTGTAATTTGTGTAGCAGTAGCGTTCATAGCATACACATCAGATAAATTTACAACCACAGCTTTATAACCCAAATGTTTTAATGGCATATAGCTTAAATCAAAATGCACACCTTCGATTAATAAATCTGTAGTAACCACTATTTTATTTTTAAATTTCAGTACAGCCGCATCATCACCAATTCCTTTTATTGTCGATGATTGTTTTATTTTGAAATTTTTTGTTAAATGATCTATTAGTCCAAATTCTCCTAAATCACTTAATTGTGTTCGTTGTCGATTTTTATCTTCTATCATACTGCAAAAATAAGAAGCTATTTTAATTATTACTATATTTAGACCAAAACAAATTCCTTTTCGTTATACATTAAAATATTGCTATGAAAACACGAACTTTTGGCGCGCTATTTTTGGCGTTTTTATTATTCTCGATTTTACCATCTTGTAACATTGAACCTGTTGAAAAAATAGAAATAGTTGATATTGACGGTGATGGTGTTGGTGATGATTTTGATAATTGTCCTTCATCTCCAAACCCAAATCAAGAAGATAGTGATAGTGACGGTATTGGAGATTCATGTGATAATGACAGTGACAATGACGGAATTAATGATGAAAATGACAACTGCCCCACAATTGCAAACCCAAACCAAGAAGATGAAGATAATAACGGTATAGGCGACATATGCGAAAACATTGTAGATACAGATAATGATGGAGTAGAAGATGAAAATGATAATTGTCCAACAATAGCCAACCCAGATCAAGAAGATGAAGATAACGACGGTATAGGTAATTTATGTGATGATGATTTTAATGAACCGAATGGACCATTAGCTACATGTGAAAATGGCTTTGCAGATATTTATCCTTGTCAAGATTACGATTTAATGTCAATAGTTCCTTACAGCACTTTTGGTGCAAGTGACGGAAATGATTCCTGGGGATGGACAGATACAACAACTGGAAAAGAATATGCCTTATTGGCAACAAATAATAGTACAGCATTTATAGATATTTCCGACCCAATTAATCCTATCTATCTTGGGAAACTGCCTACCGCAACTGTAAGCAGTTCTTGGCGCGACGTAAAAGTTTATAATAATCATGCCTTTATAGTGAGTGAAGCGTCAAATCATGGTATGCAAGTTTTTGATTTAACCCGTTTAAGAAATGTGCCTAATATTCCTGAAACATTTACTGCTGATACTCATTATACAGGTTTCGGTAGCGCCCATAATATTGTAATCAATGAAACAAGTGGTTATGCATATATAGTTGGAACAAGTAGAAATGGCACTTACGCAGGTGGCCCACTTTTTATTAATATTCAAAACCCATTGTCACCAGTAGATGAAGGTGGTTTTGGTGCGGGTGGTTATTCTCATGACGCCCAGGTTGTCACTTATAACGGTCCTGATAATGATTATACAGGGCGTGAAATATTAATTGGTAGCAATGAAAACGAAGTAGTGATTGTTGATGTTACCGACAAAGCAAATCCAACTCCTATTTCAACAATTAGTTATGCGAATGTTGCATATGCTCATCAAGGATGGTTTACTGAGGACATGAATTATTTCATTTTAGGCGATGAATTAGATGAATTAAATACAGGAATTAATACCAGAACACTTGTATTTAATTTTTCGGATTTAGATAACCCAACATTTCATATGCAATACTTGGGAGATTCTCAAGCCATAGATCATAATGGTTATGTTTTAGGAAACTTATTCTTTCAAGCAAATTATAGAGCAGGTGTTAGAATAATTGATATTTCTCAAATTGCAAATTCTACAATGACTGAAATTGGATATTTCGATACCTATCCTCAAAATAACAGTGCTAACTTTAATGGTGCATGGAATGTTTACCCATATTTTCCTAGCGGGAATATTATTATTAGCGATATGCAAAGAGGACTTTTCGTAATTAGAAAAAGTGGCACATAATTACATATTATGTTTAATTTCAATAAGTATTTAAATAGAATAATACTTTTTTCTGCTGTATCACTTTTTATTTGTTGTTCTAATAACAATGATGGCAACAATTCTAATAACGCTTTTAAAGGAGAAATTGAATTTATTAAAACTCTAGGAGGCACAAAAAACGAAAGCGCACTTTCTGTTACAAACACGTCTGATAGTGGATATGCTATTCTAGGATATGCCCAAAGTATGGATGGTGATATTGTAAACAAAACAAATGAGTCGTTTGACTATTGGCTTTTAAAGTTTGACGAGGAGAGCAACCTACAATGGCAAAATAACTATGGAGGTAGTGATGATGATAGAGGTAATAAAATTATTCAAACCAACGATGGTGGTTATATCATTTTAGGGTTTAGCAAAAGCAACGATATAGATGTTACTGATAATAGCGGTGCCCAAGACTTTTGGGTAGCTAAATTAAATGCTTCTGGAGGTATTTTGTGGCAAAAATCGATTGGTTTTTCTGGAGCAGATATTGGCATATCAATCATTCAAACTAATGATAATGGTTATTTATTAACAGGCGTTTTAGATGTTTCTTCATCTGAAGGGCAGGGAAACAGCAAAATATCGTCTTTACAAAAACATGCCGGAGGCGATTATTGGGCTATTAAGCTAAATAATTTAGGAGATAAAGAATGGAGTAAGTTTTATGGAGGTTCATTTACAGACACGCCTTATGACGTAATACAAACTGATGATAACGGTTATATCATCGTAGGTTCATCTGATAGTAATGATGTTGATATTTCAGCAAATAAAGGGTCTTACGATTTTTGGGTTATTAAAATTTCAGAAACAGGAAATCTCCTTTGGGAAAAATCTTTTGGTGGCTCTGAAATTGATGAAGCTCGAGCGATAACAAGCACTGGTGATGGAAATTATATAATTGTTGGAGATACTAGAAGTAGTGATTTCGACGTTTCAGAAAATAAAGGAGCTGCAGATTTATGGGTAATTAAAATATCGCCAACTGGAACTCTTATCTGGGAAAAATCATTTGGTGGATCAAGTTTTGATGTTGGACGATCGCTTAGAAAAACAAATGATAATGGATTTATTTTATCTTGGAGCTATAGAAGATCGGATGGCAACCTATCAAACAACAACGGACAGAACGACGCTTGGGCATTAAAAATAGATGCTAATGCAAATTTAGAATGGCAAAAAACGATTGGTGGTTCGGAAATAGATTTTGCATTCGACGCTATTGAACTTAATGATAAATCTATAATTGTTGTAGGAGAAACTAGTAGTAATAATTTAGATATACCTAAAAATAATGGATTTAAAGATCTATTGATATTTCAAATAAAATAAACTTACTAAAATTGAAAAAACTCATTCCCATATTTTTTGTGTCCCTTTTAACATTCAGCTCTTGTGGGGAAGATATTGATGATAAAACTTCAACCGCTATTGTGACCTTTAATTTCTCTAACCATTGGGATGGAACACCGGTTACAAATGCAGATTTTAATGCTATTAAATATACAAATGCCAACGAAGATGAATTGAGTATTACAAAACTGCGGTACTTAATTTCAAAAATTACATTCACATCAACAAATGAAGAAACCCTTGTATTAAGTGGTTACAATTTGGTAGATGTAACAAATAACACAAATTTATCATTTACTCCTTTAAACTCGATTCCAACAGGAATTTATAGCAATGTTTCTT
>NZ_JABDMV010000118.1 GCF_013001275.1 Flaviramulus sp. | reverse complement strand
GATAAGGATGCCTTTAATATTAATTAAATTGAAGTGTTTCGCTTAATCCCCAATCTGCGCGTATTTCTATTTCTTTAAAATGACTTACACGCTCAGGTTGTATTTTTTTAAGATAATTTCCAGTATCATACTTTGCATTACCATTAGTATCGTGTATAACTCTAATGTAAAACATGCCAGCGGATAGATTTAAAAAATCAATCGATTTTTGTTCGGTTACATATTGTTCTGCTTTAACTTCACCATTATTATCTGTTAACTGAATAATAATCGGAAAAGTAGCGTTTACAAGCGTAAACCTGGCATAACCAAAATTTGAAGCTTTATTGGTTTGAACTGAATAATTTAGCGTATCGTTTTTTTCATCGTAAAAGTCTGTAATGGCTTCTGGTAGAATTTGCATTCTATACGAATTATCTTCTGTTTTATTAAACTTGAAAGCGACTGTATTAGAAATAGTATCAAAACTCGTGGTAAAATATACTTGAGTCGAATCTTTATCTATTAAAGAAATTTTTGAAGTATCAAAACTAACAAACGGTGTACTGTTTGTAATTATAAAATCTTCCTCATAACCAATGGAGCCAGAAGAGATTTTTTTAATTGATAGACTGTCTCGAGGCATTTGGGCAATTCGTACCGTAAAATCTTTATCAAAATTAGGGTGCGAAACATTAAAAAGTAATGAATCTACTTCCATTTTGGGTTTATACCAATAATAGAGCGTGTCTGTTTTTGCGTCTTTTGTAATACGATAATCAAAGTCATCGGGTATTTCAGAAAGCACTTTAATTTCCATATTTTTATAATCGCCCTCATAACCAAATGCGATTTTTTCACCAGAGATTATTTTAGGTCTAATGGCATTAAAATTAAGTTCTTCAGAAAACAATCTTAATGTATAAAGAGAATCGGTAGGAACATCAATAAAGCTTTTGTGAAAGGCTATCTGATCTGTTTTTTGCTGAAATTTATTATCACCGTTTTTATCTTTCAAAGCGACTAACATGTATTTTCCAGCTTTAATATTTTCAATGGAAAATGTGGTTAAGCTATCTAAAGTATTGGTTATGTATTTGGGGCTTTCTTTATAAATAATAGAATCTGTGAATGTAGAATCTACTTCATAAAGTGCCACATTTATAAAGGTTTCGGGTTGTTTTTTTATAGCATCAGCTATAGTTCCCTTTACAGTTAGTGAATCTATATAATCTCCTGTTGAAAAAACATAGCGATAAAACGGATATGGATTGCCTTCATTATTATCGGTAATGCTATTTCCAAAATTAAATGCGTAGGTTGTATTTGGTTGAAGGGTATCAAAAATTTTAATCGATATATATTTACTTGCACCACCCAGTGGTTTTATTTCTGGTTGGGTTTTCATAGGTGGCGAAATAATAAGCTGTTTTTGGATATCCTTTATTTTAATGTACTCATCAAAATAAACGCGAATTTCATTCCCTTTAAAGTTCGTTGAAAAATTTTCGGGATCAGATTTTACTATAGTAGGAGGGATTTCATCTTTTGGGCCACCATCCGGAGTTCCACGATTCGCACAATTAATAAAAACAAATCCAATAATAAAGGCTAAAATAAAATTTGAAAGGGTCTTGTTCATCAACAATTTTAAGTTTTTACAAACCTACATAATTTTAGAGATATAACGAGTAACTGTTTAGGCTATTGCCATGGTAGCAATACTTATTTTTATAGAATTTACTTGATTTAAAACTGAGATGCAAGCTTCCAATGTGGCTCCAGTTGTAATTATGTCATCAACAATTAAAATATGTTTGTTATCAACGGCATCCATATTTTTAAGAGCAAATAATTCGTCAGTATTCATCCATCGCGAAAACCGACTTTTATTAGTCTGCGATTTTGTATTTGTAATTTTAATAAGCACATCATCTTTATAATCAGCATTAAGAGCTTCGGCAATTTGTTGACCAAATTTTGCTACCTGATTGTAGCCTCTTTTTTTTAATTTTTTTTCATGAAGAGGTACAGGAATAACTATATCAATATCTTGATAAGCTTCGATGGTTTTCAATTCGTTACCTAGCCAATTTCCTAATACATAACCAATAATCTCATGATCTTTATATTTTAAATTATGAATAAGTTGCTGCACGATACTTTCTTTTTCAAATCTAAAAAGAGCAGTTCCGTTTTCAATCTTTGCTCTTCCATAAAGCGCTCTTGCAACTGCATCATCATTATCAAAATGAAAATTAGTAACTGGTAAATCATGCCTACAATCTAAACATATAGTTTCTTCATTGTCGTTTAATAAGTTATGGCAAGCATAACAAACTTTAGGAAAAAATAAATTTACTAAAGGATTAAGCATTGTAAATACGTGTTGTTATGTAAACATAAATAAAAATTAACGAAACGTTCGGTTATTTTTTGAACAAACAAGATGTTAGTTTGAAGTGGTTTTATATTTTTGCAGCATGACAAATCAAGATGATCAATTTAAGAAGGTAATTTCGCATGCTAAGGAATACGGTTATGTATTCCAGAGTAGTGAAATTTATGACGGATTAAGTGCAGTGTACGACTATGCACAAAATGGAGCAGAATTAAAGAAAAACATACGCGACTACTGGTGGAAGGCCATGGTGCAAATGAATGAAAACATTGTAGGGATTGATGCTGCAATTTTTATGCATCCAACTACCTGGAAAGCTTCAGGGCACGTTGATGCTTTTAACGATCCTTTGATTGATAACAAAGACTCCAAAAAACGATATAGAGCTGATGTTTTAATAGAAGATTATTGCGCTAAAATTGAGTCAAAAATTGATAAAGAGGTTGCAAAGGCGGCAAAACGATTTGGTGATGCATTTAATAAAGAAGAATTTCTTTCTACAAACGGACGTGTTTTAGGATATCAAGAAAAAATAAATACAACACTTTCACGGATGGCAAAATCTTTAGAAAATGAAGATTTGGCTGATGTGAAATCGCTTATAGAAGAATTGGAAATTGCTGATCCATTAACAGGAAGCAGAAACTGGACCGATGTTAAGCAATTTAATTTGATGTTTGGAACCAAACTTGGAGCTTCAGCTGAAAGCGCGATGGATTTATACTTGCGCCCAGAAACAGCTCAAGGTATTTTTGTAAATTTTCTAAATGTGCAAAAAACAAGTAGACAAAAAATCCCTTTTGGAATTGCACAAACTGGTAAAGCTTTTAGAAATGAAATTGTGGCAAGACAATTTATTTTTAGAATGCGTGAATTTGAACAAATGGAAATGCAGTTTTTCATCAAACCAGGAACTCAAAAAGAATGGTATGAGGAGTGGAAAGAAACTAGATTAAAGTGGCATTTGTCATTAGGAATGGGAGCTGATAATTATCGTTTTCACGATCATGAAAAATTAGCACATTACGCCGATGCAGCCACAGATATCGAGTTTAAATTTCCATTTGGTTTTAAAGAACTAGAAGGAATTCACTCGCGAACTGATTTTGATTTATCTCAGCATGAGAAATTCTCTGGTAAGAAATTACAATATTTTGACCATGAAGAAAACAAAAGCTATACGCCATATGTTTTAGAAACATCTATTGGTTTAGATAGAATGTTTTTGGCTGTATTTTCAAATTCTTTAGTCGAGGAAGAATTGGAAAACGGAACAACAAGAACAGTTTTAAAATTACCAAGCGTTTTAGCGCCTGTAAAAGCAGCTATTTTACCGTTAGTCAAAAAAGATGGATTGCCGGATATAGCCCGTAAAATTGTTGAGGAGTTGAAATGGGATTTTAATGTGATTTATGATGAAAAAGATGCGGTAGGACGACGCTATAGAAGACAAGACGCAAATGGCACACCATTTTGTATTACTGTTGATCATGATACTGTAAAGGACAATACGGTTACTATTCGTCATAGAGATTCCATGGAGCAGGAACGAGTAAAAATTGAAGATTTACGTCAAATAATAAAGCAAGATGTAGATGTGCGTAATTGGTTGATGAAGATGTAAACTAGAATTTTGAAATACTAATATGGTTTCTGTATCTCATTAATAAAAACACAAAACCCAAGCAACGCTTGGGTTTTGTGTTTTAAAATATTATTAAGTTTTAAAACCTATAACCAACAGTTATTCCAACTTTAGCAATAATTTCATAATCATGTCTATCAGAGTTAAATAGGTTTCTTCCAAATCCTAAGTTTAGCTCTCCAATAAAACCTCTATTTGTTATCCATTTTCCACCCAAACCAATTCCTAAAGCAAAATCGGTAATTTTTTCCTCTTCAAAAACGGTGTCAAAGCCATTACTAGAATACCTATAATCATTTGTAGAGTTTAACATTCCGAAGCCTTCTACAAAAAAACCAGCTGCATATTTATTGCCAAAATAAAATCGATAATACGGAGAGATATAATAATTTATCTCATCATTAATATCATCATCAAATGGTAAAAACACATTGATACCAAATGCAGACTCTTCATTTATGGTACGCTCATAAGTAACATCAATAGCTCCAAGAACAAGGTACAATCCGTTTAGTTTTATTTCGTTAAAATTTTGATTTGTTGTAATGTCTTTATTAGTTTCTTGAGAAAAAGATGAAATAGATAACGCTAATGAAACGACTAATAATAGTGATTTTTTCATATAAAGCAGATTAATTTATTGTTTAGTAGCTGCAATAATATTAAATGGTTGAGTAAGAAACTACTTAAATTTCAATAATTTAAATATGTATCTGTCTATCAATTTGTTGTTCTAAAGAAATAAGAGATTCTGTTCTTAAAACACCATTTATAGATTGAATTTCTTTGGTTAAAACCTGCATTAAATGGTTGTTATCTAAACTAAGAATTTTGATAAAAAGGCTATAGCTTCCAGTAGTGTAATGGCATTCAGTAACCTCTTGTATTCGTTTTAATGCTCTCACCACATCATCAGTATTTGCAGCTTTATCTAAATGGATTCCAACTAAAGCTAAAGTTGAAAATCCTAGAACTTTTGGGTTTAGAATAAATTTTGAACCAGAAATAAGTTTAGAACTTTCAAGTTTTCGTAATCGCTGATGAACTGCGGCACCCGAAATGCCGACTTTTCGGGAAATTTCTAAAATTGGTGTACGCGCATCATGCATTAAAGCCCGAAGTATTTTTTTGTCAATACCGTCTAGTGTAATAGTTTTGGTTTTTTGTATCATCTATTTAATATTTCTAAAACATAAATGTAGCTATTTACTTTTAGATTGTAACTAAAAGGATCATTTACATGTGAAATACAAATTCTATTTTATAATGTTTGTGTTAAATAGTTTAAAACGGATGGCAAAATCAATTTATTTTTGAATAAAACTCAATTATTTAATGGGTTATATCCTAAATAAGGCACTTCTTTCTCTTTAAAGGCAATTCCAAAAGTTTCTAGTTCTTTTAAAATGGGCTGGTACACTTCTTTGGATATTGGTATTTGAACACCAGGAGTTTTTATTTTACCGTTTAATATGGCTAGCGTAGCAATAGCAACTGGTAATCCAACAGTTTTAGCCATAGCTGTATATGTTTGGTCTGCGCCAACCACCACCATATTGGCGTCAATTTGGTATTTTTTACCGTTCTTTTCATAACCAAATTTGTGGTACATAACTATCATGTCTTTGTCATTCTGTTCAAGTGTCCAGCTATCTTTCAGTATTTTTTCAAGTATTTGAGCTGGTGTGGCCGCTTTAAGACCAACGCGTTTTTTTGCATTAAAAATATCCAGTTCTATAAGCTTATCCCATACAATATCATCTTGATCTATTTTAAGTTGATAACGCAATTTTAACTCTACCGAATCAGACGGGCTGTAGGGTAAAAATGAGTTTACAAAATCTCGATAACTCATGTTTTCACTATCGTCAATAGTGTAGCTATCATCCGTCATTCCAAGAGTTACAAAAATATTCCAAGCTCTACTAAATCCTACACGCCGTATGGTGCCTCTGTATAAGGTTTTAACGTTATCCAATCCATAAACGTTTTGATATTTTAATGAATCACGGTTAGCGTAAACTTCAAAACGCCCATAATTATCAAAATCTAAAAATTCAGTACGTCTGAACAAACGGTTATACGGAATGTATTTATAAGTTCCTTCTTGTAAAAATTTCGCTGCACCGCCTTGTCCAGCAACCACTACGTTTCTTGGATTCCATGTAAATTTATAATTCCATAAATTATTATCGCTTTCCGGTGCTACTAAACCACCTGTAAAGGATTCGAACAATATAATTTCGCCACCATTATCACGAATTCTATCTAAAACTTGCATAGCGCTCATGTGGTCTATACCCGGATCAACGCCAATTTCATTCATTAAAATCAGGCCATTTGATTTTGCATCTTCATTTAAAGCCTGCAATTCAGGACTTACATACGATGCTGTAACCATATGTTTTTTAAATTTAATACAGTCTTTTGCAACTTGTAAATGATAGCGAGCTGGCAACATAGAAACCACAATATCTGAATTATTAATGGCTTCAATACGTGAGTTTTCATCAAAAACATCCAAAATAATAACTTCGGCATTTTTATGATTACCTATTAGTTTTTTAGCATTTTCAATATTTAAATCACCAATTGTGATAAATAAATTTTCAGAAACTGATTTATCGAGTAAATATTTTAAAAGGTAAGCTGATGATTTTCCAGAACCAATTATTAAAATTTTTCGCATATTGAGTTTTGTTGAGTAATTTTGTTTGAGTTATTTTAATGCCGAATACGCATCCAATTTTACGAAATTAATAAATATTAAAAGTATTTATTGCGAATAATTTATAAATATGAATAAGACAATTTTAGTTACGGCGTCGTTACTTGGGGTTTTGAGTATCATAATAGGCGCTTTTGGGGCACACGGTTTAAAACAACTCATTTCGAATGAATCATTACAATCTTTTGAAATAGGTGTGCGTTATCAAATGTACCATGCGCTTTTGCTATTATTCGTTGGAAATTCTACTTTTATTAAAGTAAAAACAAAAAAAATAATGTATTATCTCATTGTGTTGGGTGTTTTGTTTTTTTCCGGATCTATTTATGGCCTAGCTACAAATTCGTTATCAAATATTGATTTTAAAACTATAGGATTTATTACTCCAATTGGGGGATTACTTTTAATTTTGGCCTGGGGTTTAATGATTATTGACTTCATAAAGTTACCACCTAAAAACGACAATTATTAATCGGATACTTTAAATAATTGTCTTAATTTTGCACAATAAATAATTTTATATCAGTTTATGGGAAGTTATAGTGAATTTACGAAAACGATTGCGTTGGAACAATATGGCATAAAAAACGCTACTATTAATTATCAATTATCTCCAGATGAATTACATAAAATCACTATAGAAAAAGGTCTAGGCGTTGAAGCTTCTTCGGGTGCTTTAGCGGTTAACACTGGCGAATTTACTGGGCGTTCTCCAAAAGACAGATTTATTGTAAAAGATGATATCACCAAAGATAGAGTATGGTGGGGAAACGTTAATATTCCTTTTGATGCTGATGACTTTGATAAATTGTATAATAAGGTTGTAGATTATTTATCAAATAAAGAAGTTTTTGTTCGTGATTGCTTTGCTTGTGCAGATGATGATTATAAGTTAAATATTAGAGTAATTAATGAGTACCCTTGGAGTAATCAGTTTGCTTATAATATGTTTTTACGTCCAACAAATAAGGAGTTGGAGAATTTTAAGCCAGAATGGACCGTTGTAAACGCCCCTGGTTTCATGGCAATTCCTGATGAAGACGGAACAAGACAACATAATTTTGCTATATTAAATTTCACAAAAAAAATCGCATTAATTGGAGGAACTGGTTATACAGGAGAAATCAAAAAAGGTATTTTTTCTGCTTTAAACTTTATTCTACCTGTATTTAAAAACACGATGCCTATGCATTGTAGTGCAAATGTTGGTAAAGATGGAGATACAGCTATATTTTTTGGTTTATCAGGAACAGGAAAAACAACATTGTCCACAGATCCTAATAGAAGTTTAATTGGAGATGATGAACACGGTTGGACTAATGAAAATACGGTTTTCAATTTTGAAGGCGGCTGTTACGCTAAAGTAATTAATCTTTCCAGAGATAATGAACCTGAAATATATGATGCCATAAAAAAAGGAGCCATACTTGAAAATGTAATTTTAGATAAAAATGGTGATGTACAATTTGAAGACACTTCAATCACCCAAAATACTCGAGTAAGTTATCCAATAGAACATATTGAAAATATTCGTGTGCCATCTATAGGCAAAAACCCAAAAAACATTTTCTTTTTAACCGCTGATGCATTTGGTGTTTTGCCTCCAATTTCTAAGCTTACACCAAGTCAAGCTGCCTACCATTTTATTTCTGGTTATACGGCTAAAGTTGCAGGTACAGAAGCTGGAGTTGTAGAGCCTGTGCCTTCTTTTTCTGCATGTTTCGGGGCGCCTTTTATGCCGTTACACCCATCAAAATATGCCGAAATGTTAAGTAAGAAAATGCTCGAGGCTGGTGTTAATGTATGGTTAGTAAACACTGGTTGGACAGGTGGGCCTTATGGTGTTGGAACTAGAATGAAATTAAAGTATACTCGTGCGATGATAAATGCGGTTTTAAATGGCGAATTAGGATTGTATAATTATGAAGATTATCATATACATTCTGTTTTTGGGGTGGCACAGCCAAGAAGTTGCCCTGGAGTTCCAACAAGTGTTTTAAGCCCTAGGTCAACTTGGAATGATGATAAAGCTTATTATACAACGGCTTTTAAATTGACCAATGCGTTTAGAGAAAACTTTAAAAAGTTTGAAGAACATTGTACTGAAGAAATCAGACGTGGCGGACCGCAGCGATATGCGTTTTAATAAAGAAAAAGCCCGATTAAAGTTAATCGGGCTTTTTCTTTTATAAGGTGTTCTAAATCTTAAAGTATTATAATTAAAAGTAAAATAATAATTATAGCTCCACTTGATATATAAATACCATTTCCTGAGCCTCTAACACTTTTCTTAATTGCACGAACTTCTTTCCTTAATTCTTTTCGATCTAATCGACTTAATGAAGATTTATCCAAACTTTTTATTTCATTTAAGCGGTCAATCATTTCTCTAATTTCTACAGGAATTTCACTTGATTCCATATGAGTATTTACTGGAGGTTTTTCAAATGCCATTAAACTAATCGGAATCATAAAGAACGAAAATGCCATTATCATCAAATAAAGAATCTTTTTATTCATAGTATATTTTTTAAAAAAGTTAGTATTTAAATGTACGCTTTTAAAGTGGATAAGAATTATACTTGCGACTTATCTTTAAAATGGATTTAAACTTTACCATAAAAAAAGGGATGATATTAATATCATCCCTTTTTTTATATTCAATCAATAAAAGATTATTTCCCTTTATTAACTTGTTCAATATATTTTTCTAAAGCCATTGTCATTGAAGGTGTTTCAGGTGTTGGTGCAGAAATATCTACACGTAAGCCTTTTTGCTCGACAGCCTTAATAGTTGTATTACCAAAAACAGCAATGCGTGTTTCATTTTGTTTAAAATCTGGAAAGTTTTGAAATAATGATTCAATTCCTGACGGACTGAAAAACACTAAAACATCGTAGGATACATTGGCTAAATCCGATAAATCACTCACTACTGTCTTATAAAAAGTGGCTTGTTTCCAGGTAACTCCTAATACATCTAAAGTATCTGGAACTTCTGGTTTTACCTTGTCTGTATTTGGTAACAGAAATTTTTCGTCCTTATATTTTTTTATTAGCGGAGACAATTCAGAAAAAGTCCTTTTCCCAACATAAATTTTACGCTTTCTATAGACTACATATTTTTGAAGATAATAGGCAACTGCTTCCGATTGACAAAAATATTTCATTGAGTCTGGAACTTTAAAACGCATTTCTTCAGCTACTCTAAAAAAGTGGTCTACAGCATTTCTACTAGTTAAAATAATTGCCGTATAATGGTTTAAATCAACTTTTTGTTGTCTTATGTCTTTAGCAGAAACTCCTTCAACATGAATAAAAGGTCTGAAATCTATTTTTACGCGTTGTTTTTCTATTAAATCGAAGTAGGGAGAGTTCTCTATTTTAGGTTCTGGCTGAGATACTAAAATTGTTTTCACTTTCATATGCGTAAGAAGTTTGTTTAGGTTACAAAAAACACCTTATATAATATAACATAGGGTGCAATTTCAAGTGCGCAAAGATACAAAATAAAATAAAATAAGTTGGTTTTTATTACACTAAGATTTGTTTTATAGGAGCTTATTAATCCAGCTATGTTTATAATTAATATCAAAGCAATTATAAGATATAATAATTTTAAGTTTGGATGTAACGTAAACAATAGCAACGCGTTAATTGGAAGTAATAAAATACCTAAATAGTTTTTGTAAGTTATTTTTTGAAAAAGATATTTATCAATCAGTTTGTCAATTTCAAACAAGCTAGCTACCAAACGCTCGATTAGTACTTTTATCAAGATAAAAGCAGCTATTCCAACTGACAATTTAAAAATATCATTTACAGATACAGCGAATTTTTCAATACTTATCTGATAGAAAATGTAGCAAAAAACAGATAAAGAAATAACTAAGTTAATAAACAATAAGCCATCAAATTTATCTAAAAATCGTTGTTCTCTTGAGTAAATTTTAAGGTATTTATTTTTACCTAAAACAACAATAAAATCATCAAAACGTTTTGGCGCAGTTAATTTAGCTATTGCGATAATGGCTAAGCCAATAACTAGTAGAACTGTAAATAATTCGTTTGAAACTATGTTACGAAACATGCCATAAAATTATCATAAATTTTAATATTGAAGTACATTATTAAGGAATATTTAAAAAAAATAAACTGTTAATAATGTACATTTGCTAAAATCTTTTTAAAGCATCACAATATATAGAAACATGCAGGATACTGTTGTAATTATTCCAACATATAATGAAATTGAAAACATAGAAGCTATTATAAAAGCTGTATTTTCTCAATCTGAAAGTATACATATTCTTGTTGTTGATGATAATTCACCAGACTTAACGTCTTTAAAAGTAAAAGAACTTCAAAACGATTTTTTAAATAGACTTTTTTTAGAAGTTCGTGCAGATAAATCGGGTTTAGGAGCAGCTTATATTCATGGTTTTAAATGGTGTTTGAAGCGTAATTATCAATATATTTTTGAAATGGATGCCGATTTTTCGCATGATCCAAAAGATTTGGTAAAACTTTATAAAGCATGTAAAATAGGTGGTGCAGATATGTCCATTGGGTCAAGATATTTAACTGGTGTAAACGTAGTAAATTGGCCAATGAGTAGAGTGCTTATGTCGTATATGGCATCTAAATATGTTAGATTAATAACAGGATTGAAAATACATGATACAACGGCAGGATATGTGTGTTACAAACGAAATGTTTTAGAATCTATAGATTTTAATACCGTTAAATTTACCGGTTATGCTTTCCAAATCGAAATGAAATTTAAAGCCTATTTAAAGAAGTTTAAAATAGTTGAAGTTCCTGTAATTTTTACTGATAGAACACGAGGCGAGTCTAAACTAAGTACAGGTATAATATCAGAGGCCGTTTTTGGCGTTATTTCAATGAAGATAAAAAGTCTTTTTAAAAAACAGTAAATATGAATCCTAAATTGACACTAATTAAAAACGCTAAAATAGTAAATGAAGGCACTATTTTTAACGGCGATATATTAATTGAAGGGTCGTATATAAAACAAATAGACAGCTCTATTAGTGCAAAATCTTCAGACGTACATGTAATTGACGCAGAAGGTAAATATGTTTTACCAGGGGCTATTGATGACCAAGTGCATTTTAGAGAACCAGGATTAACTCATAAAGCAACTATTGAAACGGAATCAAAAGCTGCTATTGCAGGTGGAATTACTAGTTTTATTGAAATGCCAAATACAAATCCGCAAACAACGACTATTGAAAAATTAGAACAAAAGTTTGATATCGCCGCGAAAACATCATACGCAAATTATTCATTTATGTTTGGAGGAACTAATGATAATTTGGATGAAATTTTAAAGCTCGATGTAAATCAGGTTGCTGGATTGAAATTGTTTTTAGGGTCGTCCACAGGTAATATGCTTGTTGATGACACCAAAGTTTTGGAGAAAATTTTCGAAAGCACAAAAATGCTAATTTCTGTGCATTGTGAAGATGAGGCTACTATCAAAAAGAACTTTAAAACACACTTTGAGAAATATGGTGATGATATTCCTATAAAATATCATCCTGTGATTAGAAGTGAAGAAGCTTGTTATTTATCATCTTCGAAAGCCATAGAGTTAGCAAAAAAAACGGGTGCACGATTACATGTTTTTCATTTATCAACTGGGAAAGAAACGGGATTATTCTCCAATAAAATCCCATTGAGTGAAAAAAAAATTACGGCCGAAGTATGTGTGCATCATTTATGGTTTTCTGATAAAGATTATGATACAAAAGGAACACTAATAAAATGGAACCCTGCGGTAAAATCAAAAAAAGATAGAGATCAATTGTGGAAAGCTCTATTAGACGATAGAATTGACGTAATTGCTACCGACCATGCTCCGCATACTATTGAAGAGAAAAACAACGTTTATACAAGTGCGCCTTCTGGAGGCCCTTTAGTGCAACATGCATTACCAGCAATGTTAGAAATGTACCATAATGGAAGGATTACACTTGAAAAAGTAGTAGAAAAAATGTGTCATAATCCAGCAATTTTATTTCAGGTAGCCCGACGAGGTTATATAAAAGAAGGATATTATGCTGATTTAGTTATGGTAGATTTAAATAATCCATGGACAGTTACAAAAAATAATATTTTATATAAATGTGGATGGTCACCATTTGAAGGAACCACATTTAAATCGCGAATTACACACACTTTTTTAAATGGTAATTTGGTGTATCAAAACTCCAAGTTTAACGATGTAAAATTTGCAAAACGATTAACATTTAATAGATGATTTTAAAACGCTTTATTTTAGTCACTTTAATAATTTTAATGTACAGCGCATGTGCCAGATTTAATGGTCCGAAAAAACCAAAGAATTTGATTAATAAAGAAAAAATGGTAGCTGTTATAATTGATGCTAAACTTATTGCAATGGCAAATTATGCTAATAAAAAAATAATGACGGATAGTGGAATTGATCTAAAAAACTATGTTTATACAAAACATAGGATAGACAGTGTTCAATTTGCATTAAGTAATGATTATTACGCGTTTCATTTAAAAGATTATGAAGAAATTTATAATAGAGTTAATGATAGTTTGGTAGAGTTACAAACAATTTATAAAGATTTGAAGGCCAAAGAATGGAAAGACAAAACAAAACGTGAAGAAGACTCTATTAAAGCCTTATCTAAATTGAAAGACACCATAGATTCTGATATATTAAAAATAAAGGACTCAATATTAAAACCTACAATAAAAAATAAATTTGAAAAAGAAGAAATTTTAGTTGAGCCTATTTCGGATATTGATTTCCAATCTCTATAATCGTTTTATCAATGTCTTTAAAATTATAGTTTAAAGCACTTTTAATTTTAGCACTATCATAAAAAGTTTCCGTTGCTAAAGTTTTTGCCAAATGTTTTGTTAACTGGCGGCGTTTACCAGTTAATTTATGTACCAGCCAGTCTAGTTTCCAGCCAATATTCAACAATAAATTACTTGCAAGTTTCGCAGGTGGTTTTGCATTAACCGATTTAGCTAAATTTTGTAAGAAATCTTTATAAGTCCAGTTTTCAGCAACTAGAATAAAACGTTCGTTTGTAATAGTGCTATCCATTAACTTTATCATAATTGTAATAACATCGGCAACACTAATTAAAGATACGGTGCCAGCAGTGTAATATTTAAAGCCTTTATATGCTTTTTTAAATAAACTCCCTGTTCCGTAATGCCATATGCCACTTCCCAGAATTACTCCAGGATTAACAATTACTACATTTAATCCTTCTTGCGCTCCTCGCCAAACTTCTATTTCAGCACCATATTTAGTAATGGCGTAAACATTATTTTCAGCTTCTGGATTCCAGTAAGTATTTTCATTTATGGGTGCATTATTGAGTGTTTTTCCAAGAGTTGCTATCGAACTAACATAGCATAATTTTTCGATAGGATTTGCTAAACATAAGTTTACAATGTTGGCAGTACCTTCAATATTTGTTTTTCTTAATAGTTGGTATTTATCGGGTTCAAAAGACACAAATGCAGCACAGTGATACACTCTCGTTACTTTTACAAAGGCATCGTTTAACGAAGGAATATCTAAAATGTCGGCTTTTACCCAATCTATAGAATCATAAAGTTCTTTGTAACCCTCAGTATAACAAGCAAACACGCTCTTTACATTCTCAAGCTTACGTTCGTTTCTGTAAATAGCCCTTATTTTATTTTGTTTAATTGCAAGGTTGTAAAGTAAATGTGCCCCAACTAAACCCGTGCCTCCTGTTACTAATATCATTCAACTAATGTAAAGAATTATCTATAATACAAGAGTAATTATTCTTGTATTTTTATATTTGCCATAGTTTTTTAAAATAGTTGAATAATGATAAAGAATTTTGTTGAAGAATTAACTTGGCGAGGTATGATACATACGGTTATGCCAGGAGCCGAAGAACACTTAATGGAAGGTATGCGCAGCGCATATATTGGTTTTGATCCTACGGCAGATTCTTTACATATTGGTAACTTGGTACCTATAATGTTGTTAGCACATTATCAGCGTTGCGGGCATAAACCGGTAGCATTAGTTGGTGGAGCAACAGGAATGATAGGCGATCCATCTGGCAAATCAAACGAGAGAAATTTGTTAGATGAAAAAACATTACGCCATAATCAAGACGCGATAAAAAATCAATTAGCTCATTTTTTAGATTTTGAAAGTGATGCTAACAATGCTGCTATTTTAGTTAATAATTACGATTGGATGAAGGAGTTTTCATTTCTAGATTTCATTCGCGATGTTGGAAAACACATTACCGTAAATTATATGATGGCTAAAGATTCTGTTAAAAATAGAATTTCTTCAGATGCGTCAGAAGGAATGAGTTTCACAGAATTTACTTATCAATTAGTTCAAGGATACGATTTTCTTCATTTATATAAAGAACTTAATTGCTCCATTCAAATGGGAGGAAGCGACCAATGGGGTAATATTACAACCGGAACCGAATTAATTAGAAGAATTGATAGCGGAAAAGGATTTGCGATAACTTGTCCGTTAATTACAAAATCAGATGGGTCTAAATTCGGAAAATCGGAAGGAGGAAATGTTTGGTTGGATGCTAATAGAACCTCACCTTATAAATTCTATCAGTATTGGTTAAATTCAAGCGATGAGGATGCCGAAAAGTATATTAAAATATTTACTTTCTTAAGTGAAGAAGAAATAATTTCTATAATAAAAGAACATAATGAAGCACCGCATTTACGTGTTTTGCAAAGGCGTTTAGCAGAAGAAATTACAACTATGGTGCATTCTAAGGCTGACTTAGAAAATGCGATTAAGGCGAGTGGTATTCTTTTTGGAAAATCTACAAGTGATGATTTAAAGCAGCTTAACGAACAAACTTTTTTAGATGTTTTTGATGGCGTCCCACAAACTCAAATATCTAAATCTGAAATTGAAAATGGTTTAGATATTATTGCCGCACTAGCTGAAAAAGGGGGCTTTTTAAAATCTAATGGTGAAGCTAGAAGAGCTTTAAAGGAAAATTCGATATCTGTAAATAAAGAAAAAGTAAAAGAAGATTATATTATTACTGCGAACGACTTGATAAACAATAAATTTATATTGCTCCAACGCGGTAAAAAAAATTATTTTATTTTGCAAATTATTTAAAACAATAAAGCCTGGATTAATCCAGGCTTTATCTTATTAACCAACCAACTAAGTAATAATCATTCTTATTCTTAGCTTATTATTTGGTCGTTCTAAGCTGCGATAACTTACATAGTAAATGCAATAAATTTAGAGTAAATTAAAGTACCATTAGATTGCATCCACGAATATCAGAGCTGTCAAAACGTCCAATTATTTCAAAAGAATCATCTCTAAAAACGCGTCCTAAATCTTGGGTAGCAATAAAAGAGCAGGAGTTAATATTAGCCAAATCAATGACATTAATACCACCTGCTTTCTCATGATTATTAATGGAAAGTGCATCTTCAGTATCTCGTGTTAAAATTTTCATCCATGGCGGACAATTAAAAATGCCTAGACCTTTGGAGTAAGCCTGACTTAAGAGTTCAGTCATGCCATATTCACTGTGTATAGTATCTACTCCAAATCCTGCTTTTAGC
>NZ_JABDMV010000017.1 GCF_013001275.1 Flaviramulus sp. | reverse complement strand
AGTTGTGATATAATTTTTAAATATGACAATAATATTTCTGCCAAATTAAAAGCATCACTTTTAGAAGATTTACCTTGTGAAGCTATTTTTAATTGTGAAAAAGCTTTCATAAAAATTAATAGAATGTTTCATAGCCCTTCAACGGTATCAATTATAATTGATGGTAAGGAAGATATTATAGAATTCAATTACAATACGAATGGCTATAACTATGAAATTGAACATGTTAATATGCTACTTAGAGAAAGGAAAACCGAAAGCGACATCATGTCTTTTAAGTTTAGTGAAAACCTCATTTTAACATTGGATAAAGTCAGAGCGCTTATTGGACTTCAATACAATTAGAAACCTTGCTGCTTTAACATAAAAAACCCTGCAACTTGCAGGGTTTTAAAAAGATAAGTCCATATTATTCTATTTTTCTATAACCATACTTAGCAAATTATCACTCGCATCTGCGGTAATTCGTAAATTCTTCTTTTGATCATCATTCATAATTTTAATTCTATATGTTTTTTTGAGGTCTCTCTTATGATTATAACTTATATAATGTACAGCTTTCAAAAAATGACTTTCTGGAAATTCTTTTAATACTGATTTAACCAGTTTTTTAGGAAGTTTAACATCACGATAACGCTCCTGAGTTGTTAAAATTTTTCCATTGCTGTCATAAGTAGCAATAATGTAGCCTTTAGTTCCTCTAAAAATAGTTTTGAAGGGTTCATCACGTCCATCAAAAGTAGGTGATTCCATAACATTATACCTTGATGCTACAGATTCTAATGATTTTACATACTTAGCCGTTGTTTTGTTTTGCACTTCATTAATATAGCTAAAATTAACATTCATTATAGGTACATCGCTTTTAGTGTGCGTTACTAAGACATCCTTTAAAATTACTGATTCAACATTACCTTTTCTTTGTTGAGAAAATCCGAGGGTGGTTAGCCCAATTACAAACAAACCAATTACAAAATTTTTCATGATTTAAAGTTTTAAAGATTAATAATTTATTGTTGAAACAAAGATGCTATATATAAGAAAGCACGACTTAACAATCATGTTGTAAATAGTTTAATTTATCTTTAAAAGTTTTGCACACATAATTTAAATCTTATAAATTATGTTGCATGTTCAGCTATAAACTCAACATTTTATTTTAAATTTTGAGAAAAATATTTTGTTAAAAATGAAAGAAATAAAAATTTATTTAAGATTTAGGAATCCAATTTTTTTACACAACCGTTGGTATCGCGGGTCGTCTTTTAGCAAAATCAAGTTTGGATCTGATTTTAACCAAATTAAATCTACTTCATGCTTTTTATAGGCAATATCAAGCCATTTAAAGGCTTCATTAAAGTTACTCATACGCGCATAATAATGAGCAACAAAAACATTTATTTCAGGTTCGCCATTAATGGCGCGGAGTATAACTTCGTTTAACAATTTTTTGGACATAACTTCATTTCCTAGATAATGATAAACAACTGCTAAGTGAATTACCATAGAGGCATATCGTTTTCCTGAAATAAGCAAGCCAGTTTCAAGTACCTCTTTCGCTTTTTCAAAATCACCAATTGCTAAATATGCATTCCCGAAATGATCGTAATAGGCATCAAAGTTTGGATGAAGGTTTAAACCAACTTCCATTAAATGTTTAGCCTCGTCTATTTCACCTCTATAATACAACGCATAAGGCAAACTTCTCCAGTCTATATTTTCATAATCATCCCCGTGTAAAGGATCTTCAAGTATATTAAAATAATTTTCAATAAGCCGATCACTATGTCCCATCATAAAATAAAACCCATCACCGTTATGCTCATAACCAATATCCTGTAGTTTTTTAAATAATGAATCAGCTTTCTTAAAATTCCAATCAAAACCGGCATCAAAAGCTAAATAATTTAATAATTCGTAATTATTTGAATCTAATTCAAGTGCTTTATCAAAAAAAGGTTTTGATAATTTATTGGCCGCTGTTTTTGTCATATTTCCATTCCAGATACCCATGAGACTATAAGTAAGTCCAGCGTAATAGAAAGCCTCAGAAAATGTAGAATCTAACTCAATTGCTTTTTCAAAATATCTTCTTGAAGCCACTAAATTATTTTTCGCCCAAGTGGAGAATACTTTTTTTCCAATTAAATAGTTTTCATACGCTTCAATATTATTAGTTAAAGAATTCTGTAAACCTTTTTGTTCATCATCGGTAATGTTAGCATCTAATTGTTTGGCCACCATTTCAGCCACTTCAGCCTGTATTTTAAAAATAGAATCGAATTTGCCCTCATAAACTTGAGACCAATAAAGTTTGTCAGTTGGACCATCAATTAATTGAAGATTTATTTTAATGTTATTGCCCGATTTTTGAAAACCCGATTCCAATATATAATGTACATTGAGTTCCTCAGCAATTTCGTCCATAGTTTTATTATGTTTCTTATAATTCAACATTGAAGTTTGCGAAATCACTTTCGTGATACCTTTTATTTTTGAGAGTCTAGATATAATTGCCGTGGTCATACCATCGCAAAAGGCTTCATCATCAATATTCCCGCTCATATTTATAAAGGGTAATACCGCAATAGAATTTGTAAGCAAATTTGATTCTTCAATTACTGGTGAGTTTGATTTTTCAGTAATACTGTACCTATAATAAGTAAACGCAAAAGTTATTACTAAACTTAGTGCTAATGCACCAATAAAATAGGTTCTAAATTTATAATACCATCGCTTTATAGTTATATTTTCAGATTCCTCATTTAAAACTACAATATCCTCTTTTTCATGGTCGTTCAATGGGTTTCTAAATTTTACTTCGCCGGGAGGGTAACCATAATAATCATGGAAACAAGTATTAAAATAACTTGGGCTATTAAAACCTACTCTATAAGCTATCTCAGAAACAGTTGCCACATTTTTCTGTAGCATGCTCATAGCCTTTTCAAGTCTATACTCTCGAATATACTGGCTAGTTGATTTACCATTTATAGCGTGTAGTTTCCGGTGCAATTGAGACCTGCTTTTGCCAATAGCCATTGCCAACTGTTTAACACAAAACTTTTCATTCTCAAGATTTTCTTCTATAAGATTGTCCAATTTTGCTTGAAACTCTTTATCTATCGATAGTTCGGTGAACATTGTGAATGTCCATAATGTTTAAAAGGAGTAAATAAATAGTAGATTTCCTACTAAAATACAAAATTTAAAGGAGAAAATAAAATATAAAATATTATAAATTAGCAGTTTACAACTTTTTAATCTTTTAAAATAGAAATTAAAATTGTGTTAAATATATTTGTCTATTTGTAAAGTTTGTTTTACTTTTGTTTTATCAATCACATAAATCAATTTTAAAACGAACATTTATGAAAACAAACTATTTATTACCGAACACATACAAACCTTTTGGCTGGATTTTGCTTATCATTGGAATTTGTCTTGGATTATTTTTATTTATTAGCGACTATGAGACAGATGTCTTAACTATAAATGTATTGAGCATTTACAATGATGATGCAATCTTCGGACAAGACACTGGTTTTTTTAAAGTTATTGAAAACAGTATTATTGATGAGTTGGCTGCCATTTCAATTATTATTGGCGGGCTCATGGTTGGGTTTTCAAAAGAAAAAATTGAAGATGAGTTTATTTACAAACTAAGAAAAGACTCCTTAGTTTGGTCTATTATTGCAAATTATATCATCCTAATATTTGCTATTATTTTCATTTATGGTTTCTCCTTTTTTGACGTGTTAGTTTTTAATATGTTCACTCCATTACTTTTCTTTATTATTCGTTTTAACTTTCTAAAACTAAAATCTGGAAGCGATGAAGAATAATATAAAAGTACAACGCGCCATTCACAACCTAACGCAAGCCGATTTAGCAAAAAAAATAGGAGTTAGCAGGCAAACTATTAACGCTATGGAGAAAAACAAATATGTACCGTCAACAGTGCTTTCGCTTAAAATTGCGAAACTATTTAAAAAACCAGTTGAAGATATTTTCTTTTTGAGCGAAGAAGATTGAATAAAAAAAACGCATCTAACTGAAGATGCGTTATTTTTAAAAATTAATATTTTCTACATAGCTCCCAATTCTTTAAGAACCACTTCATTCTTTTTAACATAAGCATCATATTTTGCTTCTTTAGCTAACGATAAAGAAGCTTTTGCAGCAGCAATAGCACCTTTTTTATCTCCAGCTTTAGCGTGAATTAAAGCTTGCTGATGAACAAACCAAAACTTAGGTTTATCTTTTGTCATATCTATAGCCTTATCAATCCATTTTACAGCTTTATTTATATCCTTTCCAGATTCTAAATAATAAACAGCAGATGAGTAATAATCATCGGCTGAGGGCCCATTCATAGTGCTACTAATACTTTCTGATACCTTAGCGTCTGTAGGCACAGTAAAAGGAACTGCAGCGTAAGACTGTTCCCAAATAAACTCTAAGTTAGCTCCAGTATTTGTAATATTATTAAAATCTATAGCTAAAGTTTCAACAGTAAACGGAACCTCCATAACTTCAACATTGGCCGTAGCAATTACTTTACTATCATCCCAATCTTGTGGTGTTCCCCAGTTATCCGTGTCGCTATAAAACATAACATCCCATGATGTTGCCGAATTTAATTTGGTAAAAATAGCGTAAGATCCAGCTTTAACATCTTGTCCAGCAATCACAACGTCATCACTAAAAGTAATAACAGTGTTTTTGTTTGCTCCAGTTCTCCAAATACCTCCAAAAGGCTCTAAACCACCAAATATTTTTCTGCCCTTTACTCCTGGTCTAGAATATTCAACAGTAACATCTGTTAATCCTACTTTCTGCTCTAATTTTGCAGATGGGCTTGGTTGTGGTGTTGTTACTTGTGCATTAACCGAATATACGGTAGCACAAGTCATAAATAATAAAAGGAATTTTTTCATGTTCGTAGTTATTTATAATTAGGTTTTAAACGTCATAAAATTAACCATAATAAAATCCTTTATTGTTAACAAAAGCTTAAAATAAGACGTTGTATATTTACCACTTATAAATAATTATGGCGTTACCCAACGGTCGGGCTTTCTGCTATATCTTTTGCTAAAAAGCAAAAGGATGTCGCTTCAATCCCTAACGCAAACATTTAAAAACTATGAAACAATATTACTCTGAAACAATAGGCACATTCGCGATGGTATTCTGTGGTTGCGGAGCCATGACAATTAACGAAATAACCAATGGAAGCATATCCCATGTTGGTGTGGCGATAA
>NZ_JABDMV010000158.1 GCF_013001275.1 Flaviramulus sp. | reverse complement strand
ATTGGCAGCTTGATCAAGAGTATGTCGATATTATTTTTAAAGCTGTTATTTCTAGTGATTTGTATAAGGAATACATGAAAACAAAAGTTTCTGATTTTAAGGAAGATAAAGATTTTATTGTTGACATATTTAAAGAAATTATAGCTCCAAATGAAAAACTTTATGAATATATTGAAGACAAAAACCTCACGTGGTTAGATGATCTTCCTACGGTAAATACAACTATTTTAAAAATATTGAGAAAAGTTAAAGCAACATCACCTGAAAACTTTTTCGCCCCGAAGCTATACAAAGACCCAGAAGATAAACAGTTCGCTATTGATTTATTTAATAAAACATTATTAAATACAACTGCTATAAATCAAGAAATAGAACAGAAAACACAAAATTGGGATACCGATAGAATTGCAAATGTAGATTATGCATTATTAAAAATGGCTATTTGCGAATTTAAAAATTTCCCATCAATTCCAGTAAAAGTAACCATTAACGAGTATTTGGAAATTTCAAAAGAATATTCTACACCCAAGAGCAGTATTTTTATAAATGGTATTCTAGATAAATTAGTTAAAGAGTATGAAGCTGACGGAGAATTAAAGAAAATAGGCAGAGGGTTACTATAATTATGTTAAGAATTTAACAAAAATTTTTAATAGAATAAATAATTACTATTTTTACACACCAAATAAAATTATTATCATGAAAAAATTAGTATTAGGATTTAGTATGTTATGTTTTATTGCCTTTACGTCTTGTAAAGACAATGCTGCAAACAAAATTGACGAAAATAATGTTGCTGCGGCAGCTGAGAGAGATGCGAGTGCATCAAAATTCCCAGTTATTGAGTTTGATAAAATCGAGCACGATTTTGGTGAAATTGAGTCTAAAACACAAGTAGAAACAACTTTTAAATACAAAAACACTGGTGATGCACCTTTAGTTATTACAGATATTAAAAGTTCTTGTGGTTGTACAGTGCCTAAAGATTGGAGCAGAGAACCTTTAGCTCCTGGAGCAGAAGGAGAATTTAGTGTTAAATTTAATGGAAGTGGAACAAATAAAGTTTCAAAAACTATAACCGTAACTGCTAACACTGAAAAAGGGACTGAACTAGTTAAAATAACAGCTTTTGTAAAACCAGATCCAAATGCACCAGCGGCTGCTAACAAACCACCTGTTGCCTCTACACCAGTTCTTAATAATGCTGGGCCACAAGTGGTAAAATCAAGCACACAACCAGGGCACGAAGGCCATAATCACGACTAATAAATTATAAAAAATGGGAGACGGTGGAATAGGTAGTTTACTGCCATTTGTATTAATGTTCGTAGTTATATATTTCTTTATGATTGCACCTCAAATGAAGCGTGCAAAAAAGGAAAAGAAATTTAACTCAGAATTAAAACGTGGTGATAAAATAATTACCAAAAGTGGATTGCACGGCAAAATTTTAGAACTTAACGATAAAGACGGTAGTTGTATTATAGAAACGATGTCTGGAAAAGTAAAGTTTGAACGTTCTGCTCTTTCTATGGAAATGAGTGCAAAACTTAATGCACCTGCAAAAAAATAATCAATTTTATATTGATTTTAAAAAAGCTTCCAAAATTCGGGAGCTTTTTTTATTTAACAGTTTTTGTATTTATCATGTAAACCAATGCCTTTAATAATCATTGGCTTTATTTTTTTCAAGCGTGTATGTTTTGTGACTTCACGTTTTGCAGTGTCAATATGCTCACAATATTCACGTTGTTTACTTGGAGTTAAAAGTTTGAAAGCATCAAATAATACTGAGTTGGAGTTTAGTTCATTCTGTAATTCTGGTGGTATTATAATATCTTTTTTAGTAGTTTTCGTAGATTTAATTTCTTTTCCTAATCGCTGATTTTCAATCGCTTCTTTTAAATATTCTAAAACAGCACTTTTATTAATTTCTTCTATCGAAGTAAAACGCATTTGCCTTAATCCTTTTGTTTTTTCTTGAGCATTAACTAAAAGATTATGCTTGTCTTTTAAAAACACACCATTAAAAAACCAAATACAAAAATGAGCTTTAAAAGCACCGAGACCTAATACATTTTTACCATCTAAATCATAAACGGGTGCAGACCATTTTATGGCTTCGTTAAGCTCTGTTTGTATAATAATATTTCTCAGCATAGTCAAAGCTTCTGCATAATGAGCATGGGTTTCGATATATTCTTCAACGGAGTATACTTTTTTCAATGGATTAAATCTTTAGGTTTTGTTTACTGATATCATTCTAATGTTTAATATCTAATGTAAACGAAGTTATCGTTTTTATAACACAAAATCAAGTTATGTAATTGGTCCAAAAAAATGATAAATCTACATCTTTTACAAATCCTTCACGCTGATATAAATGCTGCGCCGGATTATGGTTTTCTGTTTGTATAACAATCCCTTTATAGCTTTTATCTATACAAAGCGATTTTGCTTTATCAATTAATGCCGAACCAACACCTTTATTTCTATATTCAGGATCGATATATAAATCATTTAGCACATACATAGGTTTCATACTTACTGAAGACAATAAAAAATAGAGTTGCATAAAACCAACGGCAACATCGTCAATAAAAACTAAATAGATAATAGAATCTTGATTGGTGAGTCGTTTGTTTAAAAATTCCCTGACGGCTTTATAATCAGACTTTTGCCTATAAAAAACACGATATCCATCAAAAAGAGGGACTAAATTTTCTAAATGAGTTTTGGTAGCTTTTGTTATAATCATAATCAAAAAAAATCTGCAACGTTAAGTTACAGATTTTTTATTATTAAGCTTTCTTTTGCTTAATTATTTCGTCTTGCAATTGGCGGCGTACTTTTTGTTCTCGCTCCAAGGCTGTTCTTCGGTGTTCATCGAACTCTTCTTCAATTTCTTCTAGCGCTTTTTTTGCATTTGCAGTAATCGAATTACTGTTTTTAAACTTATAAATAAAGAAGATTAATAATGTTAATAAACCTATAATAATAGACCACATTAAAACATTGTAACCACTTTTACTCATTTGCATGCCAAAAAATGCCATCCTGTTTTTCTCTGAATTTGTTTTTTCTAAAGTTGCTTGGGTGCTCTCAAGTTTTGATTTTAATTCTGAAATTTCATTTGCTTGATTCGTAACTATAACACGAGTATCAGCTAAATCTTTGTGAACTGTTTTTAAAGAATCAATTGTATGTGCGCGTAAAGTTAGAAACATACTAAGTCTTACTGCTTCATACATCTGACCATTTGTTCCTCTAAAATTCCCAGACTTTTTAAGAACATATTCAAATTGATTATTAATAGAACTATTATTTAGTGACAATACATCTTCATCGGCGTTATTAATTTGCGAAAAGGCAGTTAATGCAAAAAGGAAGGTAATTACACAGAAAATTACTGGTTTAATAGAATTCATTTTTCGGATAGGTATTAATAGTTTTATTTGGTGGACTAATTTATAAAATAATGTTTACTAAATGATTATAAATATTTAAAAAGCCTCATAAAATGAGGCTATTTAATATACGGCTAGTATTTAAATTTAGATGTTAGCATTTTAATAATAAGTATACCGTCTAACTTTAGCAATATATTTCGCTAGCCTTATAACTTGATGGCTGTAACCATATTCATTATCATACCAAATATATAGTATTATGTTTTTACCATCTTTTCGCACAATAGTAGCTTTACTATCATAGATTGATGGTGCGGAACTCCCAACAATATCGCTAGATACTAGTTCGTCGCTCAATTCAAATTTTATTTGTTCTACCAAATCGCCTTCTAGAGCATATTTCTTTAAAATTGTATTAACTCCATTTAAAGATGTTTTATTTTTTAACTCTAAATTTAAAATTGCCAGTGAACCATTGGGAACAGGAACACGAATAGCATTTGAAGTTAATATGCCTTCTAAACTTGGTAGCGCTTTAGCAACGGCACTTCCAGCTCCTGTTTCGGTTATAACCATGTTTAAAGCTGCTGCCCGACCACGACGGTATTTTTTATGAAAATTATCTACGAGATTCTGATCGTTTGTATAGGCATGAATAGTTTCTAAATGACCACTTTTTACTCCAAAAGAATCTTCAATAGCTTTTAAAACTGGTGTAATAGCATTGGTTGTACATGAGGCTGCAGAAAAAATATCGACTTTGTCAGGATTGTGTTCATGGTGATTTACACCATAAACAATGTTAGGAACACCTTTTCCAGGGGCCGTTAATAATACTTTATCTACACCTTTTGAAACTAAGTGTCTACTTAATGCTTCTTTATCACGAAACGCACCCGTATTATCAATAACTAATGCGTCTTTTATCTTAAACGTGGTATAATCAATATCTTCTGGTGCGTTGGCAGAGATAATATTAACGGTTGTACCATTTATAATTAATGCGTTATTTTTTTCGTCCACTAAAACGGTACCCGGAAAATCTCCATGAACTGAATCATTTCTTAATAATGATGCTCTTTTTTCTAGTATTTTAGCATCAATTTCGCCACGAGTTACTATGGCTCTTAAACGCAGTTGGCTACCTTTGCCTGTACGAGCCATTAACTCGCGAGCTACTAATCGTCCAATTCTACCAAAGCCATAAAGAATGACATCTTTAGGTTTAATATCGTTATTTTTACTGGCATCTTTAAGTTTTGATACAACAAATGCAGTTGCGTTATTGTGTTTGTTGTCTTCTAAATGGTATTCGAATGTTAGTTTTCCAATATCTAATTTAGCTGGAGGAACATTAAGTTTTTTAATCGCTTGAGCAATTTCTACAGAATCAAAAATTGAAATAGGTTTTTGCACAAATTGACCTGCATACTCATGCAGGTTTAAAATCTGACTTACATTTCTATCAATTAATTGATTTCGGAAAATTACTAGCTCTATAGACTTGTCGTACCATAAGTCGCTCACAATTTTAATAAATTCTACAGTCGCTTTCCTACGATCTGCTTGAAAGGCTAATTCTTTTTCATAAGTTTTGTTAAAACCCATAGCTCTATTTATTTAGATATTGTTGAAATTTTTTTGCAAAAATACTATATTTCAAACGTTTTCGAAGCGTATTTAAACAAAAAAATATTGATTAGAATTGTTTAAGTTCTTTTTATAGATTTAAAATAAATAAGCCCTTCAAAACATTTTTTTGAAGGGCTTAATTTTATATGATTCTCAAGACTATTTAAAATTATAACGCTCTTTATCTCCGTTTGAATTTATAAGTTCAATTCTTAAAGTTTCGTATGGTGATCTATTTTTAATTGCCTCTTGAGCATCATCTACGCTGTATATTTTTGTTTCATTAATTGAAGTAATTATTGTGCCTTTTT
>NZ_JABDMV010000152.1 GCF_013001275.1 Flaviramulus sp. | reverse complement strand
CATTGACTAATTCAAATAATTATAAAATGAAAACAAAGTTTAGTGGAATTCTAACGCTATTACTAGCGTTTGTCGTGCAACTTACGTTTGCACAGGAAAAGACAATTTCAGGTACGGTATCAGATGGTTCTGGCTTACCTCTACCCGGAGCAACTGTTTTAATTAAAGGTACTTCAACTGGTACCTCTACAGATTTCGATGGTAAATATTCAATTCAAGCGGCACAAGGTTCTACCTTAGTGTTTAGTTTTGTTGGGTATACTACTAAAGAAGCTACAGTAGGGGCGTCTAACTCAATTAATGTAACATTGCAGGAAGATGCAGAAGCTTTAGAAGAAGTTGTTATTGTTGGGTATGGTCTTGCGAGACAAAAAAAGACACTTACTTATCAAGCCGAAAGTGTTGATGATGCTGAATTAATTAAAGTAGCACCAACTAGAGCCGCAAGTGCATTAGCTGGTAAAGTTGCTGGTTTACAGATTAACGTTCAAAGTAACGGTGTAAATCCTAGTACGCAAGTTCTTTTAAGAGGTTTAAGATCGATCAGTCAAAATAACTCAGCATTAATTGTTATTGATGGTTCTATCGCATCTCAAGGTGCTTTTGATGATTTAAACCCTAACGACATCGCTAGCTTAAACGTTCTTAAAGGAGCTACTGCAGCTGCCCTTTATGGGTCTGACGCAGGTAACGGTGCGATTATTGTTGAAACCAAAAAAGGAAAAATAGGAGAAGCCTTTAGAGTTGGTATTAACTCAACAAGTACTTTTGAAAATGTAGCTTACATGCCTAGATTCCAAACTGAATATGGAACAGGATGGCAAGGTGCTTATGACAATGTTGAAAACACAAACTGGGGTCCTCGCTTTGATGGACAACTTCGTCAAATTGGACCAACTTTCCCTGCTGGTTATCCTTTAACAACACAAATGGTTCCTTATTCACCAGTTAAAGATAACTTACTTGATTTTTACAATACTGGAACAACCTTTCAAAACACACTTTATGTAACGGGTGGAACTGACGACAGTTCTTTCTATATATCAGTAGGTGATCAAGAAACAGATGGTATTGTTCCAGATGATTCTTATGATAGAAATACTTTTAAAGTAAATGCTAGTAAAAAAATAGGTGATGTTAAGTTAAGTTTAAACTCAAACTACTTGACTGACAAAACAAATGTTGTTGGTGGTTCTATTGGAGATCAAGGTAGACCGTTATACTGGTTTGTTTTAAATACGCCTGCTAATATTCCATTATCTAGATACAGAGATTGGGATAACCCAAATAGCTACGCATACGCAGATAACTATTTTAATGCATACTACCAAAATCCTTATTGGGGAATTGGTACTAACAGAAGCATTAGTAATTCTAGCAGATTAAATGCTAACATGACTGCTTCGTGGGATATTAAAGAATGGTTGAATTTTACAACTCGTTTTGGTATCAATACAGGAACTGGTTTTAATAAAAACTGGAGAGCTGCACAAACATATAATTCAGCACTTCAACCTGCACATTCAGATGTATCGTCATTCGTTACAGATACTGAATCTACTTTTAGGAGTTATACAACAGATGCTTTATTATCATCTCAATTTGATATTACAGATTCTTTTAGTTTATCTTCAGTTCTTGGTGCTACAAATACTACCAACAAATCTAGAAGCAGTTCTATTGCTGTTGTGAATTTAAGTATTCCTGATTTTTATGATGTATCAAACGGTACTGGGCAACCAACGGTTGGTGTAAATGAATCATTTGAAAGAACATATGGTTTCTTCGCTGATTTAACATTTGGATACAAAGATTTCTTATTCTTAAATGTATCTGGTAGATATGATTTTACGTCTACTTTACCTAAAGAAGACAATAGCTATTTTTACCCAGCTGCTGGTCTTTCTTTTGTTGCTTCAGATGCCTTCCCGGATATTACGGACGGTGCCTTATCTTATTTAAAATTAACGGCGAGTAACTCGACTGTGTATAATGACGTAGCGCCTTATGCAACAAATGAAACATTTTCTCAATCTAATGGGTTTCCATTTGGTTCATTAAATGGATTCTTTTTAAGTGGTACAGCAGTTGATGCTGGTTTATCAAAAGAAAAAATTAATACTACTGAAGTAGGAGCTAATTTAGCTTTCTTCAAAAACCGTTTAACTATTGATGCTGCTTACTTTATAACAAAATCAACAGATTTAATTACATTTACTACACCATCAGTAGCTTCATCAGCTGGTAATTTTTTAACTAATATTGGTGAAATAGAAGGAACTGGTTTAGAATTAACTGTGGGTGGTACAATATTGAAGTCCGATGATTTTTCTTGGGATGTAAATGTTAATTATACTCAAAACGAACAAACAGTAAAATCAATATCAGAAGGTGTAAATGAAATTACTATCACAAGTACTGGTGAAGTTGGTATTTTTGCTATTGTTGGAGAAGAGTTTCCTCAAATGAAAGCCTCTTCATATGTTAGAGATCCACAAGGTAGAGTTGTAATTGACCCTGCAAGTGGAAATCCAGTATTAGGTGATTTGAAAAACTTAGGAAAAACGACTCCTGATTATATTGTTGGTTTAACTTCTTCGGTTAATTATAAGGGATTCACTCTTTCAGCAACCATGGATTACAGAACTGGACATGTTTATTATGAGCAGGGATCAGACGCGATGGAGTTTACAGGTAGATCTTTAGAATCTGTATCTGCAAACAGAAAAGATTTTGTTTTCCCTAATTCAGTTATTCAAACCGGCCCTGGAACATATGTTGAAAATACAAATATTCCAATTACTGATGGTCTTCAAGATTTCTGGACCAATACTTATAATGAAATTAAAGAAAACTATGTTAAAGATGCAACAGCTTTCAAAATTAGAGAGCTTGCATTAAATTATACATTACCTTCAAATATTTTAGAAAAATTACCTGTTCACTCTGTTAGATTTGGTGTTGTTGCAAGAAACCCATTTACATGGTTACCTGCTGATAATAAATTCTCAGATCCAGAATTTAATAATTCAAATTCTAATGCTATTGGTATTGGTGGATATTTCCAATCTCCTCCAACTAAATCTGTTGGATTCAATGTTAATATAGAATTTTAATAAAAAAAATAATTAATTATGAAAAATATTTTTAAATCAATCAAAATTCTAGTAATCTTTATGTTACTAGCGTCTTGTAGTGAGAGTTATTTGGATGTTAACGATGATCCGAATAACCCAGTGACTGTAAGTCCTGATTTAGTATTACCTGTAGCACTTAATTATACTGCTACAATTGAAGAACGAGATAGAGGCCAAAACCATTTAGGTAACATGTTTATGGCAAATTGGAGTCAATCTGATGGTTTCTCTTGGTATAACGATGAATTTTTATACCTAGTAACGTCTTCTTTTTATCAACGCTTTTTTGATTACGTTTATCTTAATCCTTTAAAGCAATATCAAGTTTTAGAAGACTTAGAAGGTGATGAGTTTGGTTACTATAAAGCTATCGCAAAAATCATGAAATCTTTACACTTCCAGATTCTTGTTGATTGTTATGGTGATATCCCTTATTCTGAGGCATTAGAAAGAGGTGGTAATCCAACTCCGGCTTATGATGATGCACAAACTGTTTATGAAGGATTAATTACTGATTTAACTGCTGCCATTGCATTAATTAATGCAACAGCGAACAATGCAGATATTTCTCCAGTAGCTCCAGGAAACGATGATGGTATTTTTGGTGGTGATATGGATATGTGGAAATCTTTTGCGAATACTATTAAATTAAGAATATTAGTTCGTCAATCAGATATGTCTGGTAGAGCTGGCTATATTCAGCAAGAGTTTAATGTAATAGCTGCTGAGGGTTCAGGTTTTATGAATTCTGACGTTACTATTAACATTGGTTACAACCAAACTGAAAATCAACAAAATCCAAAATGGAATGGTTTCGGTCAAGATGTTTCTGGAAGTAACACCTTAACAAATGATGCAACTTGTGCTACACCATATATACTTGATAAACTAATGGATACCAATGATGGAAGATTAAATTTCTTCTTTGAAGAGCCATCTGGAGGTCATTTAGGTGTGGTTCAGGGACTTCAACAATATGATGAACCAATAGTGGATCAGTATGTTCCAGCAAATGTTTCTAACATTGGTCCTGGTATATTAAAATCGCCCTCTCAAGATGCGGTAATATACACAGCGGCAGAATCTTACTTTAACAGAGCTGAAGCAGCTATGAAAGGATTTATATCTAGTAGCCCGCAAGCGATGTATGAAGCTGGTATTCAGGCATCATTCAGCTACTTAGGTGCTGGCGATGCAACAAGCTACTACAGCCAAAACATTCCTAATGTAGGTTGGGCAGCTTCAACAAATAAAATGGAAGCTATAATAAGCCAAAAAGCGACAGCTCTTATGGGAGTTAATGCACTTCAATCTTGGTTTGATTATAACAGAACTGGCTACCCATCAAATGTTCCAGTATCTTTATTAGCGACAACATCTGATAGACCGGTAAGATTATTTTATCCTGCTAGTGAACTTACATCTAATAGTGATAATGTTCCAAGTCAATCGAATGCTTTTTCTGATAAAATATTTTGGGCGAATTAATTAAAAAAAAAAGAACATGAAAAAATTATTAAAATTAACAAGTATTATTGTAGTTACGCTAATGTTTACTTCTTGCTTAGTAGATGATACAGCCTCTACAGTAAGCAATGACCAAGGACCAAATTTGGTTAGTTTCGCTGATAAAAGCAAACTAATTGGTGGCATTGCAAACGGAGATGAGTATGAGTTTCAGTTAAACATGGAGCTAATAGGACCAACAGCTTCAGAATTGTCGTCTTCTGTTTCGGCAACTGTTGAAATTGATCCAGCATCAACTGCTGTCGAAGGAACACATTTTAGATTTGATTCTAAAAGTATTACTTTAGATGCAAGTGCTAACCATATTGGTAAATTACCAATTACACTTTTAACTGACGGAATAGTTGCACCATTAGCGGTTTCTCCGGTACTCTACTTAAATATTGTTAGTGCCACAGGTGATAACGTAGTGAATAATGGAAAGCAACTTAAAATTACCATGAACTACTTATGTTTTTCAAACTTATCTGGTTCTTACAGTGTAGAAATGAGATATGTTAATCCTAGTCTTGGTAGTGATACCATGCACTCAGGTGTAGATGTATTAAACGAAACAGGAGTTGGTGAATATAGAACAGAAGCTGCTGGACATTGGGAAATTGATGGTGGCCCAGGTGCTATTGGCGGTACTGCTGGATTTGATTTAGTTGATGTTTGTAATGAAATTACAATACCAGCTCAAAATTTGGTTAATTTATATTCTAATATATTGGAGGGCGTTCCTGGTGGAAATAGTGTAGATCCTGATACAGGAATAATCACATTTAATTACACTGTAACTGCAAGTTACGCGAGAGAATATTGGGCAACTTATACACCTCTATAAACTAATATTTAAAATAAATAAAGATGAAAAAAATAATATATGTATTAAGCTTGACCTTGCTAGCATCAGTGTTTTTTGGCTGTGATGTTCTAGAACCGAGTCAAGATGCTGAGCCTATTAGTGATGCCGCAGCCAATTATCCAACACCTACGTTTACACTGACTAGTTCAGCAAACCTTTCTGCACTTAATGAAGGTGACGAAAACGTACTTGTGTGGGATGTAACTGTAGACAAACCAATTGATAGAAATTTAAATTTTAGTTGGGTAGTACTCGGTGGAACTGCAACTTTGCATGAGGATTACGATTTAGTTAATGCAACTATTCCTGCTTATGAAACTACTGGTCAGTTAATGATTATGATTCATAACGATTCAGCGGTTGAAGGTGCTGAAACTTTACAACTTACGGTTGAAAGTGGGCCTTCATTAGCTAGTAAGTATTTGGTAAATCCAAGTAGTTCTTATCCAACAGCTAGTTTAACAATCAACAATTTTGAGTCTGATGACTTAGAAATGTCTTTTGATTGGGAAAAAGGAATTGATTTTGCTGGTTCTACTTATGGTACCTGTGCAAATATCGATTTAGATATTTTTGTTTCTAATGCTGCTGGGTTTGATATTAATGACCCATGGGCAACTTTTAATGGAACAAACTATGCTGCTACAGGTGATTGCCCAGAAACTTTTGATTGGATTATGTCTGATTGGGGTGATGGTGATTATGTGATTTGGCATGAAGTATGGTCTAATGGATTTGCCGGATTAGGTACAAACACATTGGTGCCCATTACCGCTTCTATTTCAAGAGCTGGTGTATTTAGTACTACGGTAGTGCAAGCCGATGTTCAAGCTATGAATTCAGATAACGGTGGTGAGGCTGATGATTTACCAGTTGATACACATGGTGTAATCGCTCAAGTTAGCGTTGCTAATGGTATATATACAATTTCTGATTATAATGGAAATGTTGTTGCCACTGGTAAAACTAATACAGCTAAAACAAAAAGACCTTCTATTGATAAAGTAGAAAGAGCAATTAAAACATTACATTAATGTTTTAACTTATAAATTAAGTAAAAAAAACCACTCTAAATTAGAGTGGTTTTTTTATACCTTTACCCCAATGGAAAACCAAACACAAATATTCGGTATACGAGCAATTATCGAGGCTATTAACTCCAAAGAAACCATAGATAAAGTTTTTTTACAAAAAGGATTAAAAGGCGAGCTTTTTATGGAATTGGAAAGCCTTATAAGAAAAAATTCTATTAATTCTTCTTATGTTCCGGTTGAAAAATTAAACCGACTTACTAATAAAAATCATCAAGGTGCTATTGCGCAAATTTCACCCATTGAATTTCATGATATTGAAAGTTTAGTAATGGGAGTAGTTGAAACTGGAAAAACTCCTCTTTTTTTATTATTAGACCAATTAAGCGATGTAAGAAACTTTGGAGCTATAATCCGGACTGCGGAATGTACTGGTGTTGACGGAATAATTATCCAGAAAAAAGGTGGTGCTCCTGTAAATGGCGATACCATTAAAACAAGCGCAGGTGCCGTTTTTAAAATCCCTATTTGTAAGGTAGACCATATTAAAGATGCCGTTTTTTATATGCAAGCTTCGGGCATAAAAGTAATTGCTGCAACCGAGAAAACTAACGATTTACTTTATGATGTAACTTTCAAAGAACCCTGTGCCATCATTATGGGGTCTGAAGGACGCGGTATTAACCCATCTATTTTAAAAGTCGTGGATGCCAAAGCTAAATTACCATTACTTGGAGATATTGATTCGTTAAATGTATCGGTGGCTTGTGGTGCGTTTTTATATGAAGTTGTAAGACAGCGCCGCTAGTCTTTTTTATTTTCTTTGTAATTATAATTTATTGTAGGCTGCTCCTGCTCTATTTCTGGTTCTACAGATTCTATAAAATTGCCGTTTTCATCAAAATGTTTTAAAAACGGATCGTCATCCTCATTATAATTATCTTGTTCCCAAACATACTTTTTGGGTTTCGCTACTTGCTTCCGAAAAATAAAAGCGAACAAAAGACCTGTAATTAGTCCAGACATATGCCCTTCCCATGAAACGCCTTCTTCAATTGGTAACGTGTACCAAATCATGCTGCCGTATAAAAAAACTACCATGAGCGACAAGGCTATAAGTCGATAATGTTTCGCAAACACACCTTTAAAAAAAGTAAAACTTACTAAAACATAAATTAAACCACTGGCGCCAATATGAAATGATGGTCTGCCAATACACCATGTTAAAAATCCTGATAATACAATACCAAACAATATGACCTTCCAAGCTATTGCGCGATAGAAATAAAATAATGCTGTAGATAAAACGAACAAAGGAATGGTATTATGATAAAGGTGCTGAATATCACCGTGAATAAAAGGACTCAAAATAACTCCTCGTAACCCTTTTAAGCTTTGCGGATAAACACCGTATTTGCTAAAATTAAAACCAAAACGAACCTCAACCCAAAATACTATCCAAATGGTGAGTACAAAAAATATAGGATAAGCAATAACGCCGGTTGAAAATTTAAAATGCTCTTGATGCTTCATTAAATTAAAGATAGCAAATTGTTCTCCAACATGGGTTGTTGTGCTAAATTGGCAGATGTACACGAGTAAGCAATTGAAGCGATATCCTTTTTGAGACGAGCGAAACCAAAATATATTTTTGTTAGAAGTTTTTGAAGCGAGGCTATAAAAAAAGACCTGCCTGCCGGCAGGCAGGTTTAACGGAAAGAACGACCCTCGTATTTTTTATCGAGGGGCACACCCAAAACTAATTTAAATTACTTTAATTTTACATTTATGAACGCAAATGAGCCATTAGCAGAACGATTACGACCCAAAGTTTTAGACGACTATGTAAGTCAGACACACTTAGTTGGGGAAAATGGAGTATTAACACAGCATATAAAACAGGGGTTAATACCGTCTATGATTTTTTGGGGACCACCTGGTACCGGAAAAACTACTTTGGCTAATATTATTGCTACTGAATCTGGCAGGCCCTTTTATGCATTAAGTGCCATAAATTCGGGCGTAAAAGATATTAGAGATGTTATTGAAAAGGCAAAACAAAGCGGCGGGCTATTTACCACCAAAAACCCTATTTTATTTATTGACGAAATACATAGGTTTAGTAAATCGCAACAAGATTCTTTATTACAAGCCGTTGAAAAAGGTTGGATTACCCTAATTGGTGCAACTACTGAAAATCCTAGTTTTGAGGTTATTTCTGCGCTCTTATCGCGTTGCCAAGTATATATTTTAAATGCCTTTGATAAAAAGGATTTAGAGACCCTTTTAATGCGTGCAATTAAAAATGATACGTATATATCCAAAAAAAACATAAAACTAGAAGAAACCAATGCACTTTTGCGGCTTTCGGGTGGTGATGCTCGAAAGCTACTTAATATATTTGAACTTATTGTAAACTCCTTCGGCTCTGACACAATTACTATTACAGATGATGCGGTTCTAAAAAAAATTCAAAACAACACAGTACGTTACGATAAAACTGGCGAACAGCATTACGATATTATTTCGGCATTTATAAAATCAATTCGTGGTAGCGATCCTAATGGCGCCGTTTATTGGTTAGCCCGAATGATTGAAGGTGGCGAAGATGTAAAATTTATAGCGCGCCGTTTACTTATATCTGCCAGTGAAGATATTGGTAACGCCAACCCAACGGCTCTAGTAATTGCAAACAACACATTCCAAGCGGTTTCAACCATTGGCTACCCAGAATCTAGAATTATTTTAAGTCAATGCGCTACGTATTTAGCATGTTCACCCAAAAGTAATGCAGCATACAAGGCTATAGGTAACGCACAACAATTAGTGAAACAAACTGGCGATTTAAGTGTGCCTTTAGAGATTAGAAATGCCCCTACCAAACTTATGCAAGAACTTGGTTATGGCGATAATTACAAGTACGCTCATAATTATGAAAATAATTTTGCCAATCAAGAATTTTTACCAGAAGAAATTAAAAACACAAAGCTGTACGATCCTGCAAATAATACCAGAGAAAATGCTCATCGCGAATTTTTAAAGCAACGTTGGAAAGATAAATATGATTATTAATAATTTTTGGGCGTTACCACAAGGGTCGGGCTTTTCACTATATCTTTTTGCTCGCGCCTCACAAAAAGGATGTCGTTGCAATCCCTAACGCAAACTTACGTTTCAAATATAATTCAGAATTTAATGTTTAGAGATTCTTGTTTTAATACATTATTCTCATAATATTCTAAAACCCAATTGTCACCTTTTTTATAAATAATGGCACTTTTAGATTCCACTAAAAACAAATTCGTTTGTCCGGTTTTTTTAATTTTATAAACAACTTTAGGCGCACTATCGACTAATTGAAATCCATTTTCAATTTCTTGTGCATATAAAATATTTGTATGCCCTTCTATTATATCGTTTTGCTTTGTTTGGACTTCAACAATTGTAACCACTTTTTGATTTGTAGCAGGTTTCGTAACTACAGGTTTTTCAACTTTAGGTGTCTCAGCTTTTTTCTCTTCTTTTAGAGTTTTTATCTCCTCTTTTAATTGTTTAATTTCCGCCTTAGCTTCACCATTATTTTCTTGTTTTGTATCTTCTAATTCCTTTACTTTTTTGTTTGGTTGGTAATTATAATTTAGCTTTTCAATTGATTTAAAAGCATCTCGCAACGCTAAATTATAAGCTGTTTTAAACTCCTTTTCTCTGCTTTCTCCAATTCCCGAAGTGTAAATAATTTTATCGTTACAATCTTTTAGCTGTACGGTTAGTTTTGTTTTAAAAAGCCCAGACTCTTTTATTACATCCGAATTTAATCCTAAGCATCTATTTCTCAACAAATCCTCTGGATAATCTCTTCCTTCCATAATCGCTATAAATCCATTCTTTTTAAATAAAAATTGTGTTAATGCATTTATTTGATACTGATCTTTATCCTTTAAAAAATCAAACTTATTGGGAACAATTACATATTTATAATCATTTAAACTAGATTGTGAAAACATTGATGTTATTACAAAACAAGCTATTAAAATTGAAAAAATATTAGTCTTCATTATATTATATGATTAGTGAAACCCATTTGTAAAGATAAGCTTTTGCAAACCCTATAAATATTTTTTTAATTGGATTAAATTATCAATTTGCTTTAATTCGGAATCTATAGCCCTGTTATTAATATCAAAAAAAACAACATCCATCCCAATGTTTTTTGCGCCTATAATATCGGCTTCATAACTATCACCAATCATTAAACTTTGGGAAACCTTAGCATCAGCCAAATCTAAAGCAAAATTAAATATTTTAGGGTTTGGTTTTTTTACGCCCACCATTTCAGAATTTGTAACCGTTTTAAAATATTTGTTAATATTCGAGTTTACTAGCTTTCTCTGCTGCACTTCTTCAAACCCATTAGTTATGATGTGAAGATTATAATTTATACTTAAATAATCTAATATTTCGAATGTGTTTTCAAACAGATAATTAAAAGATGATAAATGACTTATATAATCTTCCGATAATTTAATAATCAAGTCTTTTTCAAGTTTTAAATTAATAGCTAAAAAAGTTTCATTTAATCTCGCAAAACGTAGTGCCTCTTTTTCAATTTTGTCTTCTCTATAAAGCCGCCAATATTTTAAGTTAATAGGAACATAGTGATGTAAAAAATCATTAATATTAATGTTAATATTATTCAGGTTAAATATCTTTTCAAAGGTTAGTGCAGAGTTTTTATCAAAATCCCAAAGTGTATGGTCTAAATCAAAAAATATATCAGTAATTCCATTAATCTTCATAAGCTGATTCTATCGTAATATTAAACAATTCTTTAAATCCTTTCCAAAGAGCATCATTACTAAAAGTATAGTTATGAAATACCGGAACAAACTCGCCGTTAACTTGTTTTATCTGGTAAATAATTTCATTTAAACTTTTCTTTTTATCTAATAAAGATTGGTTTTTTAACAAGGCATAATCCATAATATGATAAGCATGAATCATTAAAGGAGTTTGTACTTCAAAATCCAAATCATAAAACAGAAATGGTGTACAAGATCCTGCTCTAAAACCGGCTTGATTTACATAACCCATGGTGTAGTCTTCTTGAATTTCTAAATCTATTAGGTTTCGGTAAGATTCTGGTAAATTAAGTTTTGAAAACGACTGTCTTGAAGCTCTTAAATTGGTGTTTAAAATATCCTCCATTCGTTCCTTTTCTTTTTTTAAGATTGCAATATCTTCCAAAGCAAAATATGATGCTTTCAATCCCACTGCACAATAATCTGCGACATGCTTAATGAGTGATACAAATTTTTTTTTATTTGGGTTTATATTTTTATCATAGGTAGAATAATCGCCTATTAAAAAAAAGAACAGAAATTTATATTTTGAATGTTTTTGTCGATTTATTATATATTTAAAAGTGTTGAAGGGGTCGTGCTTAAAACCTAACAAAACCATAATTCTTACGTATAAATTTTTAAATTTAAATGTAAAAAAATCCTTAATAACACCCCCAAAGGTTCGCATAATGCCTTTAAGTCTAAATTTATAAGCTGCAGGCACATCAATAATGGGTTTTACACTGTAAGTTCGTTGAGGAAATTCAAATTCTGGAAATTGTGTTTGTAAAGCTTTTTTAAATTTAAACGCCCAAATATCTACCACGGGTTGATGTAAAAAACCTTCTTTATACGCTAAACTTTCAGTGGCTGTAAATCGACCATAATCATCTTTTACATGCGGTAAATATTCTTCGTATCTAGATAACAAATAAAAGGCTGCCGAAAATATATCGAAGGGCATCGCACTTTTTTCACCATTGTAAAAAAAGCATTTTGTTTGCTCCCATGTATGAATATTAATCTCAACATCATTTAAACCTTGTTCAAACAATAAGTCATGACTTTTAATAAAAAACTCATTACTCAGTTGTTGCTTGGTATACGACATTTTTAAACTATCGTGTGCAATGAAATCTTCTATTTTTGTAGTAAAACCAACTTTTATACCCAATATTCGAGTACATATATGTTTAAAAACATACTTTAATCTTGGTGAAATATTATGGGTGTAAACTAAAAGCATAATAATTTAAAGTATATTTTCATCGGCAAAACTAAAGTATGCTTTTTCAGTTATAATTAAGTGATCTAATACTTTTATATCTATACTTTGAGCGGCAACTTTTAATTTACTTGTTATTTGCTTGTCTGCTTCGCTAGGTTTTAATGTTCCTGATGGATGATTATGTGCCAAAATTAGTCCTGTAGCTCCCACTTCTAGTGCGTTTTTCAATACTAACCGGATATCAACCAAAGTCCCAGTAATTCCTCCTTTACTTAATTGGTTTTTTTGGATAACTTTATTTGAATTATTTAAATAGACAATCCAAAACTCTTCGTGCTCTAGCTCCCCAATTATAGGTTGCATCAATTCAAAAACAGATTTACTAGAGGTGATTTTTTTCTTTTCCAAAGCCTGTTCTCCTCGTCGCCTTCGTCCTAATTCCATGGCTGCAGCAATGGTAATGGCTTTTGCCTCTCCAATCCCTTTAAACGTCATTAATTGTTTAACGGATAATTTACCCAATTTGCTTAAATTATTATCCACACTGCCCAAGATACGCTTACATAAAGCCACTGCGCTTTCATCTCTGTTCCCAGACCCAATTAGGATGGCAACTAACTCTGCATCACTCAATACCGCTCTTCCTTTGTGTAATAATTTTTCTCGTGGCTGGTCATCTTGACTCCAATTTTTAATTGAAAATGACGCTGGTTTTTCTTGCATTTGATAAATATAAATATTGTAAATTTATAAATCAACAATCGCTAATTTAAAATTTCAAAACCAGTTGAATTACCCTCCAAAACATCATCAAGACCAAGATATTAATCATATGATAGAGGTGATTAAATCGTATCCTTTAGCTACTATTATATCAGGTGACAATAATATCCCTTTTATAACTCATTTGCCCTTAATTTATAACAAGAAATGGAAGCTTATAGGACATATTGATATTTATAACCCACAGGCTAAACTTTTAAAAAATAGCAATGCTATTACAATTATATTTTCTGGTCCACAATGTTATATCTCACCAAGTATTTATTCTACTACACAGTTACCAACTTGGAATTATATTAAAGTGCATTTAACAGGGAAAGTAAAAGCCATTGAAAGTAAAGAGGCTCTCAAAGAGTCGTTAATAACTATGACCGAATTTTTAGAAGCACCTGAGCATAATTATATTTTAGAATCTGATAATAAAAGAATGGAAGGCGCGCTCGACTATATTAAAATGTTCGAAATAACCATAGATAATTGGGAAGGGAAATTTAAACTTTCTCAGGATAAAAGTCCAAAAGACATTGAAAATGCTAGAGCAAAGTTAATTAGGGAAAATAAGAAAAGCGTTGAAGTGTTTTTAAACAAGGTGTTTAAATAAATAATTCTTTTACCTCATCAAAATCCAGCCCACCGTAATTACCAGAACTCATTAAAAGCAACGCTTTATTATCAAAGTTTTGTGAAAATAAAAAGCTTTTAAAATCAACTGGATTTGTATAAATAATTAAATCGTTGCGCTCAAAAGCATTAGCTATTTGTTCGTGAGTTACTTCTTCTAGTTTTTTAATTTCTACCGCATGTGGTGAATAGAAAACTACCGCAACATCAGCAGCATCTAGCGCACCTTTATACTCTTTTAAAAATTCCGCGTTTAAACTGCTGTAAGTGTGTAATTCTAGGCAAGCAACTAATGTTCTATTATTATATTGTTCTTTCACCGCATTTGTAGTGGCTTCTACTTTACTTGGTGAATGGGCAAAATCTTTATAGGCCACACTATTTTTACTTTCGGCTATTTTTTCTAACCGTTTGCTAGCACCTTTAAAAGTTGCTATGCCTTCGTAAAAATCATCTTCATCAATACCCATATGTTGACATATCCATTTTGCTCCAGCAAGATTATTTAAATTATGTGCTCCAAAAACTTCAATTGGCAAATTTCCTTCAGGTGTAGATAGTAATGTTTGTCCATTTTCAACAGTATATTTTGGGGTTCTGTAAGCTAGTTTTCTAATTGTATTATCGCTAGCCTCAACAACGCGTTTAACTTCGGGATCTTCTTCATTGTAATTAATGCTTCCTCCACTAACGATAGAATCAACAAATATGCTAAACTGTTTTACATAATTGTCGTAAGTTGGAAATACATTTATGTGGTCCCAAGCAATACCGCTTAATAATGCAATATTAGGTTTATATAAATGGAATTTTGGACGTCTATCTATAGGTGAACTTAAATACTCATCTCCCTCAAGAACTATAAAATCATTATTATCAGTTAGTTTTACCATAACATCGAAGCCTTCTAATTGTGCTCCCACCATATAATCTACATCTTTTCCATGGTAATGTAGAACGTGCAAAATCATAGATGTTATGGTTGTTTTACCATGGCTGCCACCTATAACAACTCGTGTTTTGTGCTTAGACTGTTCATACAAAAACTCTGGATAGCTATAAATTTTAAGGCCTAAATTTTGTGCCTTTAAAAGCTCTGGGTTATCCGCTTTAGCATGCATTCCTAATACAATAGCATCGAGGCTATCGGTGATTTTTTCTGGAAACCATCCAAAAGAGTCAGGTAACAATCCTTTCGCATTTAATCGAGATTTTGAAGGCTCAAATATGGTATCGTCGCTTCCCGTTACTTTATATCCTTTATTGTGTAATGCTAAAGCTAAATTATGCATTGCAGCGCCCCCAATAGCTATAAAATGTACGTTCATTAATGTTGTTTTGAAGATTTTCAAATATACTTTTTATGTCTTGAATTCACGAATATTTTAAAGCACAATCATTTAAAGATTTATAATCTTTTCCTTCTGCTCTCTAAACGGTTTTGTTTTTGGAAGTTCAGCAATGGCTAAGTCTATATGTTTTAATGCCTCCTCTTTGTTTTTTTTATGCAGTTGTATCTGTGCCAAACGGTAATGTGCCCATGCTTTTGGTACACCATCTTCGGTCGAATAATTTTTTATATATGTTTGCAAACAAGATTCACCCTTTTGTAATTCTATTTTATATTCTGCAGCTATTTTACCAATTTGATAGTGTAACGAATTACGATTGTGTTTTTTTTGAGCATTTTCAATATTCGCAATAGCGTTTTTAGGCTCATTTTTACTTTCGTAAAGTTTAGTTAGTTTCTCAAAACAAATTAAAGAACCGCCTTCTTTTATTGCCATTTTATAATACTTTTCGGCTAATTCTGGTTCATTATTGTATTCATAAACATACCCTTTTGATAAAAAACCATCAATTTGCGACAAATTTTCTAACTCTTGCGCATACTCCATCGCTTTACTTTTACTTCCACCAAAAATAGCTGGAAGTTGCATATATAATTCTACGAGCGCCCAACGTGCTTCAATATGTTTTTTATCTAATTCGGCTGCTTTTAAAAAAGAACTCTTTATATCTCCAATAAAACCTATTGCCTTAAATTTATTTTCAAGAGCTTTCATACCTAAGACACCGCCATATTTATAATGATAATTTGCGTTTTTAGGATTTATGTCTACCAACTTTTTATAAACATTAATAGCCTTATCCCATTGCTTTTGATGTCCATAAGTATCACCTAACAACTCAATACACACTATGTTATTTGGGTGAATTTCCAAATATTTACTAAGTGTTGCTTCAGCTTTAATATATTCTTTATTCTGAATAAGAAATTCCACGTCATTGAAACTTGATTGCGAATATGCCATAACTGGTAATAGAATTAGGAGCAAAAAAATTTTCATAATACGTAACTCGATAGCACAAAAATAAGCTTTCATCTGGAAAATTAAATGATTATTATTTAAATGATTCAAACTAGGTATTATCAACGATTATATTTTTAATTAATTATAAAACTGTTTTTTATTCTAAAAGTTAATAACGAAACATCTTGCAACCATTAAACTCGATTATGAAATACATTATTTTTGGTATAACTTTTGAACCTATCTTATAGTCAAATATAACACAATGAAAAATACGCTGTCTATTTTATTAGTTCTACTCTTTGCAAACTTTACAGATGCTCAAATTAATAATTATGAAAATTTATGGGATAAAGTTGAACAACTAGAACGAAAAGGACTGCCTAAATCTGCTTTGAAGATTGTTGAAGATATTTCTAATAAAGCATCCAAAAACAACAATAAAGTTCAATTAATAAAAACAATGTTTTTTAAAGGCAAATTCGCTTTAGTTTTAGAAGAAGACGCACAACTTAACATAATAAATGATTTTAAAACTCAAATAATAGCTAATGAATTTCCTGTTAAAAATGTTTTAGAAAGTATTCTGGCCAATTTATACTGGCAATATTTTAATCAAAATAGATGGCAATTTTATAACAGGACTAAAACAGCCATAAAAGTAGATAAGGCAGATTTTAGAACTTGGGATTTGCAAACACTTTTTAATGAAATTCATGTGCATTTCCAAAAGTCATTACAAAATGGTTTAATGCTTCAACAAGAAAATTTAGAAAACTACAGCGTTTTATTAAATGAACAATCAGATTCTAAATTATACCGCCCAACGTTATTTGACTTTTTAAACCATGAAGCCTTAAGTTTTTATAAAACTAGCGAAACTCAAATTGCCAAACCAGCAAATAAATTTGAGATTGATAATTCTGATTTTTTAAGTAATTCTGAAAAATTTTCTACTATAAAAATTGAATCAAAAGATTCAGTATCCCTTCAATTAAATACGCTTAAAATTTATCAGGATTTAATACAGTTTCATTTAAAAGACAAATCACCATATGCATTAACCGAAGTTAATATTGAGCGATTAAAATTTGTAAATCAACATGCAACATTTGATGTTAATGACGCCATTTTTTTAGAAGTCCTAAAAACTGAAAGTAATCGTTTAAACAATCATGAAGTTTCAGCGCTTTACGATTATGAAATTGCATTTAATTATTACAAAGAAAGTTTACAATATCAACCAAAAACGAAAGAAAAAAATCGTTGGAAAGCCTCTGAATCGATTGCTATTTGCGATAAAGTTATTTCAAAATTTCCAAAAAGTAAAGGTGCAAAAAAGTGTGCTGTTTTAAAATCTCAAATTGAGGAACAAACATTACAAATTACAATCGAGGATTTTTTACCAATTCAACAAAACGCACGTTTATTAGTCCGATATAAAAATTTAGAAGCATTACAATTTCGAGGGTTTCAATTATCTGAAAAAGATTTCGAAAAACTTAGTAATACCTACCGAAAAGATGAACAGTTAAATTTTATAAATAAACTAAAAGTTGATAAAAATTGGAATATTGACCTTAGAATTGAACAAGATTACCAAACGCATACAACAGAAGCTTTGATACCTAAACTTAATAATGGCAGGTACTTAATTGTTGCATCTATTAAAAACGACGACGAAACTTTTGCTTTTGCAACATTACAAGTTACCAACTTAGCATTAGTTGAAACGGAGACTTTCGAATATAAAATATTTCAAATTATTAATAGAAACAATGGCGCTCCAATTAGTAATGCAAATGTAGAATTAACATATGCTTCAAGAAATAATAAAAATTTAATTACTAAAAACTATACAACAAGTAGTTTGGGTGAGATTAAAATTGAAAAAGATAATAGCTGGTACAGAAATGTAAATTTGAAGGTAGAAAAGGATGACGAAATTGCATATTTTGGCGATTTTTATCTAAATCAAGTTTATAAAAACATTCCAATTAAAGAACAATATAAAGGATTTGTTTTTTCTGATAGAAGTATTTATCGTCCTGGGCAAACTGTTTATTTTAAAGCAATTGCATTAAAAATTCATAATGGAAAATCGGATGTTTTAGAAAAAACTAATGTGTTCGCCACTTTATATAATGCAAACAGTGAAGAAGTAAAAAAATTAGAATTAACAACAAACGAATTTGGTTCTGTTGCAGGCGAGTTTATTTTACCAAATAATGGTTTAAATGGGCAATATTATATTGAATTGGACGCTGATAAAGAAGATTTATCTGTTGAACATTATTTCTCAGTTGAGGAATACAAACGTCCAAAATTCGAAACTAGCTTTAAACCAGTAATCCAAACATATAAAGTTAACGATTCTGTTACCATAAAAGGAAATGCTTTAGCTTATGCTGGCAGTAATATATCAGATGCAAAGGTTGTATATAGAGTTCATCGAAAAGTACAATACCCACGATGGTATTTTTGGTATCGCCCTTGGTTTATTAGTGAACCTCAAGAAATCGCTCGTGGTGAGACAATAACTAATTCCAAAGGTGAATTTGAAATTACTTTTAAAGCCATTCCAGACCAAAGTGTAGACAAAAGTAGTTTGCCCATTTTTAATTACGAAATAATAGCAGATGTTACGGATTTAAACGGCGAAACTCGAAATGCAACTACTATTGTAAATGTTGGCTATCACGCATTAGTGGCAAATATGACTATTGATAATTTATTGGACAAAACTAAAAAAGATCATAAAATCAGTATTGATACTAAAAACTTAAACGGTGAATTTGTTCCAGCAATGGGGAGTATTAAAATATATAAATTAAAAGCCCCAAAATTGGTATTAAGATCTCGTCCTTGGTCTGCACCAGATTATCAAGAATTAACTTATGAAGCATTTAAAAAATTATTTCCATTTGATGCTTATTTAAATGAACACGATTCAAATAATTGGGAAAAAGGTAAGTTAGTTTTCGAAAAATCTTTCGATACAGAAAAGTCAAAATATATTAATCTAGGTAAAATTAAAAAGTGGCAATCAGGTCAATATCTTTTAACATTAGAAAGTAAAGATAAATTTGGACAAGTTGTAATAGATGAATTAAAAACTACTGTATATAGTGACATTGATAATACTTTAGCGGATAATCAATTATTTAGTATTACTTCAAACAAATCAACTTACAAACCAGGAGAAACAGCCATATTAACTTTAGCTTCTGCAGCAGAAAATTTGAATGTTACTGTAACTATTGAAAAAAACAAAAAGGTTATAAAAACACAAATTGTTCAACTTAATAATAATAAAAAAACTATTTCTATTCCTGTAACAAATAGCGACTATGGCGGCTTCGCAATACATTACAGTTTTGCATTTTTTAATAGTTTCAATGCTTCAACGGAGATTATTTCTGTGCCATATCCCGAAACAGATTTAGAAATTGAAACTAAAACATTCAGAGACAAGGTAAAACCCGGAACAGATGAAACCTGGAGTTTTACAATAAAAGGAGCGTTAGGTGAAAAAGTTTCGGCGGAACTTTTAGCAAGCATGTATGACGTGTCATTAGATCAGTTTAAATCGCACACTTGGAATTTTAATCCTGTTGAAAACCAAACTTATAATTCAATTAGTGTTTCTAGAGGCAATCAAAGTTTTGGTACTCAAAATTTTAGAGTTTATAAAACACGATACAGTCCGAAATACAGAGAACAATATTATGATAAGCTAAATTGGTTTGGGTTTTATTTTGGCTCGAATCGAAATATGTTGATGAGAAGAACAAGCAGCTTAAATAAAATGCTTAATAGCCAAGAAGTTGGAGTTCAACTTATAGAAAACGAAATGGATATTGAAGAATCTATAGCGCCGCTAAAAGTTAGTGATGCCTCTTTGGATGAAATCGAGGTAATTGGTTATGGCGAACAAAAAAATTCCAGCGACACCAATGAAAATAATGATGTTAATTTTGACAATATTAAAATCCGAAAAAACTTCAAAGAAACAGCCTTTTTCTTTCCACAATTACAAACGGATAAAGATGGTAATATTAGTTTCAGTTTTACAACTCCAGAGGCATTAACCCAATGGAAATTACAACTATTAGCGCATACCAAAACTTTAGAAAGTGCCGTTAAAACATTAAGATCAGTTACTCAAAAAGATTTGATGGTAATACCAAATACACCTCGTTTTTTACGTGAAGGTGATAACATTACCATTAGCACAAAAATTGCAAACTTAACGGAAAAGAAACTTACTGGTCATGCTACTTTAGTATTAACCGATGCTATTCTGGGAAATGACGTGAATGAGAAACTTAAGAATTTAAACAAGAACAAAACTTTTTCTGTTGATGCGCAGGGTAATACAGAGGTATCTTGGAATTTATCTATTCCGGATGATGTTCAAGCAGTTCAATATAAGGTAATTGCAAAAGCAGGTGATTTTAGTGATGGTGAACAAAATGCACTTCCGGTTTTATCTAATAGAATGTTGGTTACCGAAACTTTACCTATGTGGATACGAAGTAATGAAACTAGAACTTTTACTTTAGATAAATTAAAAACAAACAGCTTAACCACTCGAAAAAATCATAAGCTTACTCTGGAAATTACTTCCAATCCTGCATGGTATGCAATACAAGCACTCCCATATTTAATGGAATATCCATTTGATTGTAATGAACAAACATTTTCGCGTTATTACGCCAATGCGTTAGCAAGCCATATTGCCCATTCTAACCCAAGAATACAAGAGGTTTTTAATCAATGGAAAAACTCTGACGTACTACTTTCAAATCTTGAAAAAAATGAAGAACTTAAATCTATATTAATTCAAGAGACTCCATGGCTTCGAGATGCACTAAGCGAAACCGAACAGAAAAAACGTATCGCCTTATTATTTGATTTAAATAAAATGACTAACGAATTGCAAAGGGCAATTAATAAACTGAAAGCAAATCAAATGGGAAGTGGTGCTTGGGCTTGGTTTAATGGTGGAAGAGAAAATAGATACATTACCCAACACATAATCACTGGTTTTGGCCATTTAAAAAAGCTAAAAGTTAATACAAAAAGTAATTCACAAATGGTCGAAAATGCCATTAGATACCTTGATAATGAATTTGTAAAAGAATATAAGGATATTAGAAAATACGATGATAAAATTGATTTAGGTAAAGACCATTTAAGCTATATGCAATTGCATTATTTATATATGCGAAGCTTTTATCCAGAGTTTAAGAAATCAAAAGAAGTTGAAAATATAATAGGTTATTACCAAACACAAATTCAGAAGTATTGGCTAACTCGTTCGCTGTTTTCAAAAGGATTAATGGCTCTTATTTCGAATAGAAATGAAGATTTAAAAACAGCTTCGAAAATTTTAAAATCATTAAAAGAAACGAGTATTACTTCAGAAGAATTGGGTATGTATTGGAAATCCAACACTAATTCGTGGCACTGGTATCAAGCACCAATAGAAACACATGCTTTATTAATTGAAGCATTTTCTGAAATTGAAAACGACACTAAAACTATTGATAATTTAAAAATCTGGTTACTTAAAAATAAACAAACTAATCGATGGAAAACCACGAAAGCAACCACGGAAGCTATTTATGCATTATTGCTTCAAGGAAGCGATTGGATAAGTGTGACTGATATGATTGATGTGGTTATAGGTGGAAAAAAATTAGAACCTACAAAATTAGAAAACGTAAAAGTTGAAGCAGGAACTGGTTATTATAAAACATCATGGAATTCATCAGACATTAATCCAGAAATGGGCGAAGTGTCTTTAACAAAAAAAGAAAACGGAATAGCATGGGGAAGTTTGTATTGGCAGTATTTTGAAGATTTAGATAAAATTACTTCGGCCAAAACACCACTAAAATTGAGTAAAAAACTGTTTATTAAAAACAATACCGATTTAGGTGAGGAAATTTCCCAAATCACAGAATCAACAATTTTGAAAGTAGGTGATTTAGTAAGAGTTCGAATTGAATTACGATGTGACAGAGCTTTGGAGTTTGTGCATATGAAAGATATGCGTGCGGCTGGTTTAGAGCCTGTAAACGTTTTATCTCAATATAAATGGCAAGATGGTTTAGGGTATTATGAAAGTACAAAAGATGCATCAACAAACTTCTTTTTTGATTACTTACCAAAAGGTATTTTCGTATTTGAGTATGATTTAAGAGTGAATAATTCAGGTAATATGAGTAACGGCATTACAACGATTCAAAGTATGTATGCTCCGGAATTTAGCAGTCATAGCGAAGGAGTGCGTTTGTTAGTAAAGTAAGTGATATGCAACTGAGTTGAAAATAAGAAATAAATAAAATAACTATCTTTAATGACACTAACTTAATAAATATAGAATATGAATTCAAAAGTTTTTATGATTATTAGAATCCTTCTTGGGCTATTTGTATTAGTTTTCGGGCTTAACAAGTTTTTACAGTTTCTTCCAGCACCTGAAGGCATGTCTGAAGATGCTGGTGCTTATTTTGTTGCGCTAATGTCTGCCAAAGTAATCTCATTAGTAGCTATAGTAGAAATAGCAGCTGGATTAGCATTAATATTCAATAAATTTGGAGCTTTAATGGCTTTTATTTTAATGAGTGTTTCGGTTAATGCTGTTTTATATCATGCTAATTTGGACCCCGACAATATTGCTCCTGCCATAGCATTATTAATTTTAAATATTTTAGTATTATACGGTTATAAAGACAAGTATAAAGATTTATTTAATTAATGAAATTAAAAATTAAAAGAGGCTATTTTAGCCTCTTTTTTTGTCTCTTAAACTAAAAATAATTTAAAATATTTTTAATTATTAACTTTACAGAATATAACAGTCCCATTTTTACTAAAATTTAATGTTTTGACGTACGGCGTTTTCCATAAAAAACCTTATAACTCATTAATAGTTTTGGCTATTTTGATGCATATTATGTCGTGTAATGTCTATAAAAATAATACTTCACAGTCCATTTCTTCGATAGAAGAGAATCCGAAAATCATTTTCTTAAATTATAAGATTAATAAAAATAAAGACGGTAGTAAAACTTTACAATTTCAAAGTAAAAAAATTGTTGCCGGGAAATTTAAGCAAACAAATTCTAATGTTGAAGGAATTCAAGGTGATTTAATCTGTAATCAACTAGATGAAAATTCTCAGGTATTACAAAGCAATATCATAAAAAATCCTTTAGAAAAAACTATTGAGTATTTAGATAGTTCCAATAGCTTTCAGTTAAAACAAATAGATTTAGATAGCGCATATTTTTCGTTTCGATTAAAATTAAAACCTAACACAAAATACATAGCCATTAACAACATTAGTAATTTTGATGATAGCTCAAAACCCTTAATAAAAACCAATATTAATAATTAATGAAGCGTATTTTTTTCTACATATTAATACTTAATTATACGCTTAATGTGTCCGCGCAAATTTTTGAAGTCCAAACCTTAAAATTATCTGGTGATACTGATAAGAGAATAAACCTAGTTATATTAAGTGAAGGTTACCAAAATACCGAATTTGATAAGTTTGAAACTGATGCCACAAACTTTATGAATGAAATGTTTTCGCAATCACCTTTTGCCGAATACAGTAATTATTTTAATGTTTACATTATTAAGGTACCATCAAACGAAAGTGGCGCAGATCACCCAGGCACTGCTGTTGATGTTACTGAACCGGCCTCTCCCATTACTTCGGCCGACACCTTTTTTAACGCAACTTTTGATGCTTTTACTTATCACAGACTTTTATTTTATGAAATAGATGGTAATTACGCCAACAACACCGAAGCTAAAATTAATAGTGTTTTAGCAGATAATTTTCCGGAATACGACCAAACTATCATTTTGGTGAACTCTAATGTATATGGCGGAAGTGGAGGTCAATTTCCAATGACATCTACTGGTACTAGCGCAAACGAAATTGCCATTCACGAATTGGGTCATTCATTATTTAATTTAAAAGATGAATATTACCCGGGTGATGCACAAGCTGCCGAAGCCATTAATATGACACAAGAAACCAATTCGAGCTTAGTAAAATGGAAAAATTGGGTTGGAATTAATGGTATTGGAATTTATGCTTACGGCACATCAGGTGTAGCTGCTACCTGGAATAGACCTCATCAAAATTGTAAAATGCGTTATTTAGGTGTTCCTTTTTGTTCAGTTTGTCGAGAAGGAATTGTTGAAAAAATACATGATATGGTTTCACCTATAGATTCTTATACTCCAATATCAAACACACTCAATAACCCAACATTCCCTATCGAATTTAATTTAAATTTGATAGCGCCAACACCTAATACTTTAGAAAGTAATTGGACATTAAATACCTCGAATTTTGCATCTAATGAAGAAAATGTATCAATTATGGAAACAGATTTGGTCGAGGGCTCAAATACACTTACAGCTGTAGTGGACGATAATTCTGGATTTTTAAAAGTAGATAGTCATGAAACATTACATGTTTATACCGTAACGTGGACTATAAATTATTCGTCATTAGGAGTTGAAGATATTGACAGTAATATTAATAAATTAAATATTACAATTTATCCGAATCCAACAAACACGGTTGTAAATTTTAAATTTGAAAATAGTAACAACTTAAATTTAAAGGTAGATATATTAAGTATTGATGGTAAGAAATTAAAATCTCTATCGGTTGGTAATTTCGAAACCCAGCAATTAGATATTAGCGATTTAAGTTTAGGTGTCTATTTGACAAATTTTTACGCAAATAATGTACTCGTAGCTAGTAAAAGAATAGTAAAAAACTAATTTTATTTTGGAGGATAGCCTTCAAGTACTTTTTCCACAATTGCGTTTATACGTTCTTCTCTGTTTTCTGGAGGTGAATTAGGATTAAAACTAGCTTCACTTATGGCTTGCCAAAACAGTTGCTTTTTATTCTCGTCGACAAAGTCAAAAGTTATTCGCCTATTTAAGTTTGATTGTCCAATAGGTAGGCCTATAGAAATGCCACCACCAACATTTCGACCGCCGCCGCCAATGCCTACTCCTACTGTTTGACGCTGAGTTCCTTGAAATTGTTTTGTTTTAATATCAATAAAAAAATCTGGTTTTTCGGCTAAACTAATACCTTTATAAGTCATTTTCGAATCTATGGCATCTAATAATCGTTTTGTATCGAGCTCACTTAAACCAGTGTCCATATCAGTATAATAGTTGTAGGTTTTATAACTATTAAAGTTTGTAGTTTTATCAAAATCGTAATTCACTCGAATTGGAGCGCAAGAAACTATAATTAATGAAAGGATAAACATTTTAACAAATCGCATAACTTTATTTTTAGTTTAAAGTTAATCAAAAATTATTCCAACAATACAATGTCGAAATAAATTAAAGAAGTGATTATTCTGTTATTGTGATTTAGTTGGATTAAGAAGTTTCCAAAGAAAATCTTTCAATTGTGTAATACCTTGTTGTGCAACCGAAGAAATAAATAAATAGGGAATTGGAAGTTCATTGTCCAGTTGCACTTTTAGCTCTGCTTTTAATTCTTCGTCGAGCATATCACTCTTGGAAATGGCTATTATACGTTCTTTATCAAGCATTTCTGGATTGTAACGTCTCAATTCATCTAATAAAACATCGTACTGTTTTTTTATATCATCCGCATCAGCAGGAATTAAAAAAAGCAAAATAGAGTTACGTTCTATATGTCTTAAAAAGTAATGACCAAGCCCTTTTCCTTCCGCAGCGCCCTCAATAATACCCGGGATGTCTGCCATAACAAATGTTTGGAAATCTCTATATTTCACTATACCTAAATTCGGCTTTAATGTAGTAAACTCGTAATCTGCTATTTTTGGTTTTGCTGATGTAACCACAGATAATAAAGTAGATTTACCTGCATTAGGAAAGCCAACTAAACCAACATCTGCTAGTACTTTTAACTCTAAAGTGATATTTTTTTCTTCCAACGGAAGACCCGGTTGTGCGTAGCGCGGTGTTTGGTTTGTTGATGACCTGAAATGCCAATTTCCTAATCCACCTTTACCGCCTTCAACAATAACTTTTTCTTCACCGTGCTCTGTAATTTCAAAAATAACTTCGTTTGTTTCGGTATCTCGAACCACTGTTCCTAAAGGCACTTCTACATATTCATCTTCTCCGTCAGAACCAAAACTTCGACTTTTGCTTCCATGACCACCATGTCCTGCCCTGATATGTTTTTTAAATTTTAAGTGAAGAAGCGTCCAAAGGTTTGAGTTTCCTCGAAGAATCACATGTCCTCCACGACCACCATCGCCTCCATCGGGTCCACCTTTTGTGATAAATTTTTCCCGATGCAAATGCGCAGATCCTTTTCCTCCGTTTCCAGAGCTAACAAACATTTTTACGTAGTCTACAAAATTTCCCTCAGTCATTTTCTATGCTTATTAGTTTACCGCGAAGTTGTTTATTTTATTAAGAAAAAAAATGTATTCAATTAAAGATTATCAATTACTTTACTTAACCGTACGGTAATATCTTCAATACTTCCAACACCATCAACTCCAAAATACTTGTCTTGAGCTGTATAGTAATCTTTTAATATAGCAGTTTTATTGTAGTATTCTGTAATTCGATTTCTAATTATAGATTCATCAGCATCATCTTTTCTTCCGCTTGTTTTTCCTCTTTCAAGTAATCGCTTTACTAAAATTTCATCATCAACTTCAAGAGCAATCATGGCATTAATTTGAGAATCTTTTGAATCCATTAACCTATCCAAAGAGTCCGCTTGTGCATTGGTTCTTGGAAATCCATCAAAAATAAATCCGTTAGCATCTGAATTTTTTTCAACTTCAGCATTTAGCATATCAATTGTTACCTGGTCGGGAACTAATTCTCCTTTATCCATAAAGGATTTTGCCAACATACCTAAAGCTGTTTCGTTTTTTATGTTAAATCTAAAAACGTCTCCAGTAGATATATGTACCAAATTATATTTTTCTTTTAAAAAATTAGCTTGAGTTCCTTTTCCTGCTCCTGGAGGGCCAAATAGCACTAAATTTGTCATGTGTTGTGTTTCTTTTATTTGATATACTTCTGGTAAATTTCGTCCTAACCCATCATAATCCAAACCGTAACCAACTATAAATTTGTTTGGTATTTCGATCCCTATATAATGCAATTTAAAATCTTTTTTATAAGCTTCAGGTTTGTAAAATAGCGTAGCAATTTTTAACGATTTTACATTTTCGTTCTTAAAAATTCTATGAACCTCCCCTAAGGTGTTTCCGGTATCAATAATATCTTCTAAAATAATAACCGTTCTCCCTGTTAAATCCTGTGTAAGCCCAATTAAACGTTGTATATCTTCAGTAGATTTTACACCTTCATATGAAGCTAGCTTTATAAATGTTACCTCACAGGGTTTTTTGAATTTCTTTACAAAATCGCTAACTACCATAAATGAGCCATTTAAAATGCCTACAAAAACTGGTATTTCTTCTCCAACATCTTCTGCAATTTCATCTGCTAAACGTTGCATAACATTATCAATCTCTTTTGAAGAAATAAATGGTTTAAAATGTTTGTCGTGTAGCTTTATCACTGATAATAAATTTTAAAGTTGCAAAGATAATCATTAGATTAACGAATAACGATTTTTTGATTTACGATTTGGGAACTAATTTAAGATTTAAGTGTATTTTTGTTGAACCTAATTTCGTTTTATAAAAAGCAAGTAAATGAATTACTTCTCTTCAAATTTTAAACTTGGTATACTTGGTGGTGGTCAATTAGGTAAAATGCTGCTTTATAATACCAGAAAGTTTGACATCTATACTTGTGTTTTAGAGGTTAATGATGCAGCTCCATGTAAAATTGCGTGTGATGAATTTCACCTTGGTGATTTAATGAATTTTGATGACGTATATAATTTTGGTAAACAAGTTGATGTGCTAACTATTGAAATTGAAAACGTAAATATTGAAGCTTTGGAAGTTTTAGAGAAGGAAGGTGTAAAAGTTTATCCATCATCAAAAACTTTAAAACTTATTCAAAATAAAGCGAAACAGAAGTTATTTTATATAGATAAAAATATTCCCACCGCACCATTTTCTCGTTTTGCTTATCTCTCAGAAATAG
>NZ_JABDMV010000113.1 GCF_013001275.1 Flaviramulus sp. | reverse complement strand
TAAATTAATAAATTATAATTATGAGTAAAGATTTGAAATCAACAAATCAATCTGATGAAGTAGATTTAGGGCAATTATTTAAACTTATTGGCAATGTTTTTGATCGTTTATTTAAGTTTATAGCTAGTATATTTATTAGTATCTATAATATTTGTATACTAATATTAACTCATTTTTATAAGCGAATATATTGGTATGCAGGCGCTATATTAGTAGGTCTTGTTATTGGGTTTATCATTGACGCAAAGGCAGACAAACTGTATGGAGCTAATTTATTTATCGAAGCTAATTTTAGTTCATCAAGACAGGTTTATGAAAACATCCAACAGTTTAATCAATTAGCTAATATAGACAAAGATACTTTAGAACTCGCAAAGCGATTAAACATAACCGCAGGTGAAGCTTCAAACTTAAAAGGGTTTTACATAGAACCAGATTTAGATGAAAATAGTATGGCTGAGATGTATTCTGACTTTTATTTGAGACTGGATTCACTGTCAAGAACAGAAGTAACATTCAGTAAATATAAAGACCAATTAACGCCTTATAATTTTAAAATTCATAAAATTGGAGTTGCTTCAACAGACAAGATGATTTATAAAAAAATTGAAACTGCTTTGGTCGAGCAAATTTCCGGGAATCCTTATTTAAAGGAGTTAGTTGAAGTTAATAAATTAAATTTAGAAAAAAAAGATGAAGTGCTTTTCAAACAAGTTCAAAAAACGGACTCTTTAGTTAATGAATATCTGAAGATTAGACTTAAAGAATCTGAAAAAGAACCTATTGCTGGCGCCGGAACTAACTTGTATATGGGTAACGCAGAATCAAGCAACTTAATTGTTGACGAGTCAACAATTTTAGATAAACGATTAAGTTTAGAAGCTCAGAGAAGACAAGTTAATGTAGATATGGCGGTAGAAAAAAACGTTATTAATGTTTTAGCAGATTTCCCTTATTCAGGGTACGATATTAGAGAGTGGCATGATAAAATGAAGTATACAATGCCCTTAGGATTATTCATAATTACCCTATTTACTTTTTTAACTATTGGACTTGGCAATTTTTTAAAAAAGCAAAATAATCTATAACTATATTATGGCAATTTTAATTACGGGAGGAGCTGGGTTTATTGGATCTAACTTTATTGTTTATTTTCGTCAACAATATCCAAATGTTAAAATTGTTAATATTGACAAGCTAACTTACGCAGGAGACCTTTTCAATTTAAATGAAATTAAAAATAATGAAAACTATATTTTTATAAAAGGAGATATTTGTGATAAAGATTTAATTGAAAAATTATTTAAAGAATACGATTTTAGTGGCGTTATTCATTTTGCTGCCGAGTCTCATGTGGACAACTCAATTAATTCACCTATCGAGTTTATCAATACAAATGTTTTTGGAACTTTTAATTTATTAGATGTTGCAAAAAACCATTGGGTATCGTCACCACATCAAGTAAAACAAAAACATAAACAATCAAGATTTCTTCATATATCAACAGATGAGGTTTATGGAACCTTAGGTGATAAAGGCCTTTTTACAGAACACACACCTTATGCTCCTAATAGTCCTTATAGTGCCTCAAAAGCATCTTCAGATTTTCTTGTTAGAAGCTATTGTCATACTTATGGTTTAAATGTTGTTACAACAAATTGTTCTAATAACTATGGACCCAAACAGCATGATGAAAAATTAATTCCAACGGTAATTAGAAAGGCTTTAAAAGGCGAAAACATTCCTATTTATGGTGATGGTAAAAATATTCGAGATTGGTTGTATGTAGAAGACCATTGTCGTGGAATTGATTTGGTTTTTAATAAAGGAATCACTGGTGAGACATATAACATTGGAGGTAAAAATGAATGTAATAATTTATATATTGCTAACACTATTTGTGAGATTTTAGATGATATTAAACCTAAAAACACTTCGTATAAAGAGCAAATTTCTTTTGTACAGGATAGGCATGGGCATGATTATAGATATGCTATAGACGCTTCGAAAATAGAAAATGAATTGGGTTGGCGTGCTAATGAAAATTTTGAATCCGGTATTAAAAAAACAATTACCTGGTATATAAACAAGTATCAATTATAATGAAAGGAATTATATTAGCAGGAGGGTCTGGAACAAGGTTACATCCGTTGACATTATCAATAAGTAAGCAATTAATGCCTATTTATGATAAACCAATGATTTATTATCCGCTTTCTACCTTAATGTATGCAGGCATAAATGAAATATTAATCATTTCAACTCCAAAAGATTTACCTCTCTTTAAAGACTTATTAGGAGATGGCAAAAAATATGGCTGTAAATTTGAATATGCAGTTCAGGAAGAGCCTAAAGGTTTAGCAGAAGCGTTTATAATTGGAACGGATTTTATAGGGAATGATAAAGTAGCGTTAATTTTAGGAGATAATATTTTCTATGGAACTGGATTAAGTAAGCTTTTAAAGGCAAATAATAATCCAGATGGGGGTGTGATTTATGCATATAGAGTTCATGATCCAGAGCGATATGGTGTAGTTGAGTTTAACGAAAACGGGCAAGTAGTTTCAATTGAAGAAAAACCTAAAACACCTAAATCCAATTTTGCTGTTCCAGGTATTTATTTTTACGATAATCTTGTTATTGATATAGCAAAAAACATAAAACCAAGCTCCAGAGGAGAACTAGAGATTACAGACATAAATAAAGCTTACTTAGAAATGGGAAAGCTAAAAGTTAGTGTTTTAGATAGAGGAACGGCATGGCTAGATACAGGCACATTCCAATCGCTTATGCAGGCCTCACAATTTGTAGAGGTTATAGAGGAAAGGCAAGGATTAAAAATCGGTTCGATAGAAGCTGCGGCCTTTGAAATGAACTATATAAATGAAACACAATTTAAAGCATTAGCAAAACCTTTGCTTAAAAGTGGGTATGGTAAAAATTTATTGGGACTACTGAAGAAGAAATAATGACTGTAAAAGAAACTAATTTAAAAGGATGCTTCATTATACAGCCCAAAGTTATTCAAGATAAAAGGGGATACTTTTTAGAAAGTTTTAATCAAGCTATTTTTAAGGAGGCCATAAAAAGAGATATAAATTTTGTTCAGGACAATGAATCCTTTTCTTCAAAAGGGGTTTTAAGAGGATTGCATTATCAAAAAGGCGATTATGCACAAGCAAAATTAGTCAGAGTAATAAAAGGGAAAATATTAGATGTTGTTGTTGACCTTAGAAAAGATTCTCCTACGTTTTCCAAACACTTTCGTATAGAATTATCAGAAGATAATAAAACACAGATATTTATCCCCAGGGGATTTGCTCATGGATTTGTAGTATTGAGTGATACGGCCATTTTTTCATATAAATGTGATAATTTTTATAATAAATCTTCTGAAGGCGGTATTATATATAATGACCCTACTTTAAATATTGATTGGGGAGCAAAAGAGAATACGTTTATAGTTTCTGAAAAAGATTTAGTTTTACCAACTTTTATGGAGTTATAGATATGAGTTTAAAAATATTAGTGACGGGAGCTGGAGGTCAATTGGGTAAAACAATTGAAGAGTTGTATTCAGAAAACAAATTCGATATGGTTTTCACCTTTGTGACTAAAAAAGAACTCGATATTACTAATGCACAAAATTTACAGACATTTTTTAAGAACAAAACTTTTAATTATTGTATTAATTGTGCGGCTTATACGAATGTTGAACAAGCAGAAAAAATACCAGAAATAGCATATGAGATTAATGCAGCAGGAGTAAAAAATTTAGCTGAAGTTTGTAGTAAAAACAAAATTATTTTAATTCATATATCAACCGATTATGTATTTGATGGAGCAAAGAGAAACCCTTACACCATAGAAGATGTACCCAACCCAATTAACGAATACGGAAAATCTAAGCTATTAGGGGAGATAAATATTAAAAAAATATTAAAACAATTTTTTATTGTAAGAACCTCTTGGCTATATAGTAAAAAACATGGAGACAACTTTTATAAAACTATTAAAACACTCGCTGAAACAAAAGACGAATTATCTATTACGTCAGAACAAATAGGATGCCCTACAAATACAGAGAACTTAGCAAAGTATGTAATAGGATTAATAGCTGGTAAAAGCGAAAATTATGGCATAAAACATTTTTCAGATGATATACCAATGACATGGTACGACTTTGCAGTCCATATCTTGTCTGAAAATAATTTAAATCATAAAACAAATCTTGTTAAAACAGACAAATATATTACTTTTGCAAAGAGACCGAAGTACACCGTTTTAGAAAAAAATAAATAGAAAAATGAAAAAAAAAATAGCTTTAATTACAGGAGTAACAGGTCAAGATGGAGCCTATTTAAGTGAGTTTTTACTAAAAAAGGGCTATGAAGTACATGGTGTAAAAAGACGCTCATCTTTATTTAATACAGATCGAATCGATCATTTATATCAAGATCCACATGTTGAAAATCAGAACTTCTTCTTACATTATGGTGATTTAACCGATAGTACGAATTTAACTAGAATTATTCAAGAAGTACAACCAGACGAAATATATAATTTGGCAGCTATGAGTCATGTTCATGTGTCTTTTGAAATGCCCGAATATACAGCCAATGCTGATGGAATTGGAACCTTAAGACTTTTAGAAGCTATTAGACTTTTAGGGCTGGAAAAGAAAATCAGAATATATCAGGCTTCAACATCAGAGTTATACGGTAAAGTTCAAGAAGTTCCCCAAACTGAAACGACTCCTTTTTATCCAAGAAGTCCTTATGCCGTTGCTAAAATGTACGCATACTGGATTACGGTAAATTATAGAGAAGCATATGGTATGTTTGCGTGTAATGGGATTTTATTTAACCACGAATCTCCAATACGTGGCGAAACTTTTGTTACTCGAAAAATCACAAGAGCAACATCAAAAATAGCTTTGGGGTTACAAGAAAAAATCTTTTTAGGGAACCTTGATGCTCAAAGAGATTGGGGGCATGCCAAAGATTATATCAGAATGATGTGGATGATACTTCAAGCAGATGAACCGGAAGATTGGGTAATTGCAACAAATAAAACTACAACTGTAAGAGATTTTGTAAAAATGTCTTTCGCCCATGTTGGGGTAGAATTGGAATTTGAAGGAAGTGGTGAAAATGAAAAAGGATTTATCAAAAGTTGTAGCAACTCAAAGTATCAACTAGAAATTGGAAAAGAAGTTGTTGCTGTGGACCCTAAATATTTTAGACCAACTGAAGTTGAATTGCTTATAGGAGACGCTACTAAAGCAAAAGAAAAATTGGGTTGGGTGCCAAAGTATGATTTACAAGCTTTAGTGGATGACATGATGTCTAGTGATATACGATTGATGGAAAAAGATAGCTTCCTTAAAGAAGGCGGTTATAAGATTATGAATTACTTCGAATAAATTTCATGGATAAAAATGCCAAAATTTATATTGCGGGCCATAGAGGATTAGTAGGAAGCGCGATATTAGAAAACTTAAAAAGTAAAGGGTATTCTAATATTATTACACGTACGCATAAAGAACTAGATTTAACAAACCAATTACATGTCGCTAAATTTTTTGATACTGAAAAACCAGAATATGTTTTTTTAGCAGCAGCAAAAGTTGGTGGGATTGTCGCAAACAATGTGTACAGAGCAGACTTTATTTATGAAAACATGATGATTCAAAATAATGTGATTCATCAAAGTTATTTAAATGATGTAAAAAAGCTATTGTTTTTAGGAAGCACATGTATTTACCCTAAAAACGCACATCAACCAATGCCAGAGGATAGTTTGTTAACTGGTCCATTAGAGTATACCAACGAACCTTATGCTATAGCCAAAATTGCTGGTATCAAAATGTGTGAGAGCTACAATTTGCAATATGGCACCAATTTTATTTCAGTAATGCCAACAAATTTGTACGGCCCTAATGATAATTTCGATTTAGAAAAATCACATGTATTACCTGCCTTAATTCGTAAGATTCATTTAGCAAAATTATTATCAGAAAACAAATATGATGAGGTTGTTAATGATTTGGGCGTAAACGGTATCAAAGAGGCTAGAACTTATTTAAAAACTTTTGGTATAAAAGAAAATAGTGTTGAAATATGGGGGTCTGGTAAACCAAAACGAGAATTCCTTTGGAGTAAAGACATGGCAGATGCTTGTGTGTTTATTATGGAGAAAAGAAATTTTTCGGACACCTTTAATGAGGGAGACAATGAAATCAGGAATACACATATAAATATTGGTACAGGTAAAGATGTATCAATAAAAGAGTTAGCTGAAACCATTAAAAATATAATTGACTTTAAAGGCGATTTAGTATTTAATACAAAGAAACCAGATGGAACTATGCGTAAATTAACCAATGTTTCGAAGCTAAATAATCTTGGGTGGAAACACAAAATTGAATTGGAAGAAGGAATCAAAGAAATGTATAACTGGTACAGAACCTTTAAATGAAAAGGCTTAGAATGAAAACTGTAGCCTTTGAAAGAAGGGGTATTACTGGAATGATTAGGTTTACGAGACCATGAATATTTACTCTCTGTTTTTTATATTGGAGACATTGATAAATTGCAGAAATCATAATTTTTATTTAAATAAAGAATACTTAAATGTGTGGAATTACTGGAATTTATTCTATTAGAAACATTTCAAATTTAGAAGAAAGAATTCAAAAAATGAATTCTTCAATTAAGCATAGGGGACCAGATGCTGGAGGAGAATATATTGATAATAACCTTGCGCTTGGTCACAGGCGATTAAGTATTATTGATACAAGAGAAGTCTCAAACCAACCCATGCATTCAAACAGTAATTTGTGGCACCTTGTTTTTAATGGTGAAATATATAATTTTGAAGAAATAAAAGCACAACTTAATTACAACTTCAAAACAACTTCTGATACCGAAGTGATTCTTGCGGCCTTAGAAGAGAAGGGAATTGATTGGTTTATTAATCAGGCCAATGGAATGTTCGCAATCGCACTTTATAATTCTGAAACTAAAGCCTTATTTTTAGTAAGAGATAGATTAGGAATAAAACCACTTTATTTTTATAACGACGGAGAGAATTTTATTTTTGCATCTGAGATAAAGGCAATATTATCTAGCGGTTTAGTTGATGCGGAATTTAATGAAGAGGCGGTTGACGAGTATTTAGCAAATAGATATATTAGGGCGCCATATACTTTTTTTAAAAATATTATTCAAGTAAATCCAGGAACCTATTTATCTGTAAACAAAGACTTATCCACTGTTGAAAATAAATATTGGGACATTCCAGACGCATTTAATATATCTACTGAATATAATGAAGAAGAGATTCTCAATGGATTAGATGAGGAATTAAACAAAGCAATAAAATATAGACTTATAGCAGATGTCCCTTTGGGAACTTATTTAAGTGGAGGTGTTGATTCAAGTCTTATTACTGCGATTACAGCTTTAAATAAGAAAGAAAAAGTTAACACATATACTATTGGTTTTGAGGAAATGAATGAGTTTGAGTATTCAGAGGTTATTGCCGGAAAATACCAAACAGAACATCATGAAATCTTAATGAAAAAAGAAGACTATATGTCTAATTGGGAACGTCTTATCAATTTTAAAGATGCACCATTAGGAGTGCCTAATGAAATTCCATTAGCTGTAATGTCTAGTAAACTAAAAGAAAAAATCACAGTAGTTTTATCAGGAGAAGGCGCCGATGAATTAATGGGTGGGTATGGTAGAATTTTTAGAGCGCCTTTTGATTATGCAAATGAAGACACTAAAGAGTCTTTTTACGACTATTTTATAGCAAAGTATGATTATGTGCCAAGATCCATGAGAGATCAATTAATTAATACGCCCAAAAGTTATAGGGATAAGTTTGATAAAGAGATTAAAGCTGATTTTAGAAAAAACACTAATGAAGAGAGTATATTTAGGTTCTTTCACAAATATCACGTCAAAGGTTTATTACAACGTGTAGATATGACAACTATGCAAACATCAGTTGAGGCCAGAGTGCCATTTTTAGACCACAACTTAATTGAGTTTTCTTATAATAAGATCCCATATGATTTAAAATTGCGTTGGATAAATGATGAAGCAGAAAGTCAGGCAAGATCTATGAATTCTAATCAATATAGCGAAACCTTAGATACGCCAAAATACTTACTTAGAAAATTATCTTATAAGTATCTTCCAAAAGAAATTATTGAGCGAAAAAAAATAGGATTCCCAGTACCTTTAACAGAGTGGTTTGATAATTTAGAATCTTTAGCTAATGAACTTTTACCTAACGCTAATTGGTTAAAAGAAGGCGTTGTTAATGATTTAATCAAAAAAAGTAAAACAGAATCTAGAGCTGGACAAATTCTTTGGATGTTTATTAATATAGAATTATTTAAAAGAAACTACTTTAACAAACAGTGGAAGTGGTAATATAAAAGAGAATTACTATGTATAAAAGAGGAGATGAGAAAACAACAATAGGATATACTTCAGGTGTTTATGATTTGTTCCATATAGGACATTTAAATTTAATAAAGAACGCCAAAGGTTTATGTGATAAACTTATTGTTGGAGTAACTTCAGACGAATTAGTATCTTATAAAAATAAAAAAGCTGTAATTGGTCATGCTGAAAGGATGGAAATTGTAAGAAACATAAAGCAAGTTGATGCAGTAGTACCTCAAAACGATATGGATAAATTTAAAATGTGGGAACGTTTGAAATTTGATGTCATGTTTGTTGGTGATGACTGGTTTGAAAGTGATAAATGGAAAGAGTTAGATGAAAAATTTAAAGAAGTAGGAGTAAAAATCATCTACTTCCCCTATACAAAAGGAACTTCATCAACTTTAATAAATAAAACATTAAAAGACTTAAGAGAAGATGAAGGCAAATAGTTTTTGTTTTTACCCCTAATGTTCAATAGATTCATATATGCATTTTGACAAAAAATATCTTTTTTTAAGTACTTCTCTTTTTTTTAAGCTACTTATAAATGTATTCGTGATATTTTATATAGCCAAAATGGTAAGTGTTTCAAATTTTGGAAGTTTTTCTTTAGCCTTTATAGTTTCCTCCATCACTACCCTGTGTTTAGACTATGGCTTTAATTTAAGAGGGTTAGTCTTAACTAGTAAAACTAAAGAAGAGGTTAATGTAGAATTGTCATCAATGATTTTTGCAAAAATTATTTTTTCGGCAATTGCTATTCTAGTATTTGGCTTGTTTTTTTCGTTAAGACAATATGATGTGACTACAAATAAGGTGATAGGTATTTTAGCAGTTTCGGCAATTCCTACATCTTTCGGAAACTTTTATTTAAACAATTTTAAAATTGTGAATAGGTTTGATAAGGAAGCTATTGGTTATATTATTCAAGGCTCTGTTTTATTATTTCTTTTATGGCTTAATCATTTTTACGGTAAAAATGATATCCTTTATTATGCGATCATTTTGCTAATATCTAAAATAGCCTATATGTTTTTTGGTTTTTTCGCATTTAGAAAAGGTTTTTTTAAATCGGTTACTTTTGATTTTAAAAAAGCTATGGGTGTTATAAAAACAGCAACACCTTATGGCGTACACTTAATATTAGGCGCCTCAATAATTTATATTGACACGTTTATTCTATCTTTTTTATCCACTCTTGAAAATGTAGGTCTATACCAAGCTGGTATGAGAATAATAATGGCATCAATGTTAATTGCTGTAATCATAAGTGATGCATTTATTCCAGAAATCTCTAAAATGTTTGAGAATAGATCTATTGTCTCTAAAAAACTGTCTACACTCTTCGAGTTTATTTTATTGTTTTCTGGACTTACATTAATTACAATATTTTTTTATAAACATACAATTATACTTTTGCTATTCTCTGAGGATTATCTAGTACTAGAATCTTCTATTTCATTAATACTTTTAATTATTTTATTAAGATACGTCGGAATTGTTCCAGGAATTATTTTAACAAGTTATGGTAAACAAATAATCAGAGCTCGAGCCGTGGTTATATCAATTGTATTTAGCATTATACTAAATTTTATTTTAATTCCAATTTATGGGATGAAGGGGGCATTTATTGCAAGCCTAGTTGCACATATAGTTTTAAATATAATTTATGTCTATTTTGCTCATAAAACAATAATTTTTACAAAAAACGTATCGATTTTTCTTTTAATCGCTATCTTTTTAATAAATTCCATTTTACAATTATTATTCTTTTCAGATTCAAAAGTTTTTTTAACGGTTACAATTTTTTTAAATGCATTATTAATAGGGGTGTATCTAGCTTTTACATCTAAAAAAGGTCTTAAAATATAAAAATGAAGTACAGTTATAATTATATAAAGAATAGTTTTCATTCTCAAGAAGCTTGGATTAATGTTTTTGTTTTAAAATATATAACTATACCGTTGGTATATTTAATGGTCAATTATACCAAGATCACACCTAATAGAATTAGTCTATTATCTATAATTTTTGGGGTGTATTCAGCTTATAATTATTTAATAGGTAATGTTTTATTTGGAGGAATAATGTACTTAGTCTCTTATATTTTTGATGCCACTGATGGTAAAGTTGCTCGAATAACAAAAACAGGAAAGCCATATGGCGCTTGGTTAGATATTTGTATCGACAGAATAAATTTAGTGTTAATTACGACTGCTATAGCGTATAATTTTTATGTGAATACTGACAATACTTTAATAATTTTTCTTAATTCTTTATTTTTAGGACTGATTTTTATTGGATCTGAAAGTAGATATAATATTGATTATTATAAATTGAAAAATAATATTACAGATGAAAAACTCAAAGTTGGTTCGTTATACGAAAAGTGGTGTATTAAAAAAGGTGTAATTAAGTTACCTATATCCTTACCTGAATTATTTTTGTTTTATATGGTTGTGGCTCCAAATTTAAATGTTGAGCTATATTCCATTTTTATAATAAATCTGTTTTTAATTATAAGAATAATTTTACAGCAAAAATTTTGGTACGATGTCACTAAAAATAAATAATGTAGTTTTCTATATAATCGTCATTTGTTTTATTTCTATGGCGATTCCACATTTTTTAAATCTGGGGGATGAAAATGTTTTCTTAAAGGATTTTTATGCCAAAAGAATCATGATTATTCTGACGCTTCCTTTTTATTTGTATTTAATATTACTTTTTTTAATACCAATTAATGATCATAAATCCATTAGCAAGAGTTTTGTATTATATTTTGTTATAGGTTTCATACAATTCTTTAATTCTATTTTTTTAAAAAACAAATTGAGCTTAATTGCATTAGACATTTTTATTGTTTGCCTTCCATTTTTTTTTTACATTTTAGTATATAAGACTAATTTTAATATTGACACTTATAAGAACAAGTTTTTCACGTTTATTATTATTGCATCATTTTTAATTATACTTGATGTTAAGTTACAATTTTCTTATTTTTCATTGTTAGCCATTGTTTATGCTATTTTTTTAACAAAGTTTAATTTACAAGGCATTCTTTTAATTGCCACATTGCCTTTAATAGTGATGAATAGTCTTATTGGAAAAAGCTCGCTTATTATGCTAGCTGTTTTAATCTTGTATTTCTTTTTATTTGATAAAAAACTAGTATCACCACAAAAAAAAATTTATATAGCAATAGTGCCCACGGTACTCATTGTTGTAGGTTCAATTTTTTTTTGGAATAAAATAGAAACTACTGGTGCGTATAGAAATACAGTTTATTTTTTAAAAAACACAGATTTTAAGGAATTTAAATTTAAAGACATGTCCACGGGGCATAGAATTTTTGAAGGTCAGAGGGTTTTAGAGGAATTTGGTAAATCAAACACCTATATTAAAATTTTTGGCAATGGGTTTGGTGCTACTATAGATTTGTCTGACACAAAAGATGTTGCTGTTCAAGCTTCAAACAATGATTTAACAAATGTAAGACATATTCATATTGGATTTTTCGCAGTTTTATATAGATATGGTTTAATAGGACTTTTGGTGTACTTTTTATTTATTAGGAAAATGATAAAATCTTGCAGTTATGTCTTAAAAAGATCTGATAATTATGCGATAGTATTAGGGGCGCTTTATGTAATTATAATTATTTTTGACTCTTTTATTACTTTCCCACATATGATGTCTAACATAATGTTTTGGCTAATTGTATTTGTGATTTTGCACGAATCTGAGAGGTTTAAAAGGGTATCTGTTTTGTCAAAATCTGATTATAAATATTGAAACCCATGAATTTAATTAGATTATTTTCTTTTTCAACTATTTTAAATATTAGTTTTTATTTGTTTGGAGTATTTCCAATTCTCCCTGAAAAATTAAAAGGCCTTCCAGTTATTCTGATTATTATAATATCATTAGCATCATTTTTTTTTGGAAATAATGGAAACCAAAAAAGAATAAACTACAAGCCTTTAATTGGACTTACATCTTTATATACAATTTTATTTTTAAGTATTTTTTATACATTAAGTTTTAGTTTTCCTAAAAATAAAATCGAAACGACATTATCATTATTATTAGTGCCATTTGCATTTGTGTTAATAGGAAGAGAAAGTATTAATAAGTCGAGTTCTCTCAATTTTTTTAAGGCGTTTATTGGAAGTACATTTGTGTTATCTTTTTATAGTTTCTTAAGGTATTATGAGGCCGGAATCTTTATTATTGACGATTTAAAGGTAAATTCATTCAGGAGAACAGTAACCGAAATGCCTTTTATAAATGATCATCCAATTTATATTAGTATCTATCTAGGATTATCTGTAATTATATCAATTCCACTAATTTTAAACGAAAAAATTTCTCTTAAATTAAAGGGCATTATTTTTATAGCATGTTTTATAAATTGCATTCATTTATTGCTCTTATCTAGTAAAGGTGTGATTTTAGCGCTATTATTTAGCTTAATAAGTTTGTTTTATTTTAAGATAAACTTATTTAAATTTAAGATACTAGTAATTACGTCAATAATTTCTATTTTTATTTTAAGTATATTTTTTATTCCGACTACCGAAAGAAGATTTAGGGAGTTTGTTAAAAAAACAACATATACAGAACTTCGGCCTGATAATTCATCAAGTGTTAGAGTTGCTATCTACTATTGTGTTTTTTCAATAATTCGAGAAAATCCCATTATAGGTTATGGTTGGGGTGTTGGAATAGAAAAATTAAACGAATGCTATAAACAAAAATCAGATTATTTGCATAATAAAAAATACAATTCCCATAATCAATATATGAGTTATTATATAGATGGTGGTCTTTTAGCACTTTTTGTGTTAGTGCTTTTTATATTTAATCAGTTTAAAAAAGCATTATCAAAAAGTAATCATTCTTTTTTTTCGATTCTTTTATTTTTTTCAATAATAATGCTTTTTGAAAATATATTAGAAAGACAGTCAGGTTTAATAGTTTTTATTTTTTTAATTTGTTTTTATAGATTTAAAAAAGTTATAAATAATAAAACCGCAGTTATTAATTAGTTGTTTTTATATTTGAAGATAGTATATTTTAATTATATTTTTTAGTCCTAACAGGCGATATTATTTATAAACTAAATTGAAAAAGAAACGAAGACTTGAGTAAAAAAATAACCATTATTGGCATAAATTATTACCCTGAAGATAGTGCCATAGGATTATATAGTACGGAGAAAGCAGAATATTTAGTTTCTAAAGGTTTCGATGTGACGGTAATTACAGGGTTTCCTTATTATCCACAATGGGAAATAAGGGAAGATTATAAATCAAAAAATTACTTGGTAAAAGAGAGTGTGAATGGTGTGAAAATTTTTAGGAGTAAGCAATATGTGCCTAAAGATCCTACATTTATAAAAAGAATTGTTCATTTAACTAGTTTTACATTTGGCAATTTTATTAACCTTTTTAGAGTTGATAAACCGGATATAGTAATATCGATAGTTCCATTCACAACATCTGCCTTGTTGGGTTGGTTATTAAAAAAGAGATACAAAGCGAAGCATTGGGTGCATATACAAGATTTTGAATTTGACGCGGCTATTGATTCCGGGCTTCTTAAAGGGAACAAAAAAGTAGTCATTAACTTATTACAAAGTATTGAAAAGTTTGTTTTAAATAAGGCCGATATAGTCTCCACAATAAGCTTTGGTATGATTAACAAGTTAAAAACAAAAACTAAAACCAAGACTTATTATTTAACAAATTGGATTGACGTAGAGAAATTTAGTAACCTAAATTTAAAACCTCATCATTATTTAAGTTCTACTTCGTTTAAAATTTTATACTCGGGTAATATTGGGGCGAAACAGGACTGGGTTTTCTTTATAGAGTTTTTAAATCATTTGATGAATATTGATAACATTGAAGTTATAGTTGTTGGTGAAGGAGCTGAAAAAGAAAATCTATTAAAAAAAATAAAAAGTTATACTTTTGTTAAGCATTATAATTTGGTCCCATACGATGAGCTACCATTATTATTATCTGGAGCTGATTTGCATATATTATTTCAAAAAACAGATGTTATTGACACAGTAATGCCATCAAAAATTTTGGGAATGATGGCTAGTGCAAAACCATCAATTATTACTGGGAATTTAAAAAGCGAAGTAGCTACAGTTTTTTCAGATTCCAATGGAGGTTTTTATTTTGACGGTAAATCAATGGAAGATATTATAAATCAAATTGTTTTGTTAAAAGCAAATAAAAATTTGTGTTTAGAATTGGGGCAGAATGCTAAAGCATATGTTGAAGAAAAATATTCTAAAAATAAAGTTTTAAGCAAATTTATAAGAGAAATCGAAAAATAAATTATATTCTTTATTGTTCTTTTTTTAGAGCCTATATTTGACCTAATTTTGATAAAATACATGAGAGTAAAAAACATTTGTTGCATCGGAGCTGGTTACGTTGGAGGACCAACTATGACTGTGATTGCTCAAAAATGCCCAAATATAAAAGTAACGGTAGTTGATATAAATGCGTCAAGAATTGCCGCATGGAACAATGAAGAGTTAAGTAAGCTCCCAATTTTTGAACCAGGCTTAGACGAAATTGTAAAAGATGCGAGAGGGAGAAATCTTTTTTTCTCTACTGATATAGATAAAGCGATTGATGAAGCCGATATGATATTTATATCAGTAAACACACCCACAAAAACCTACGGAAAAGGGAAGGGAATGGCATCGGATTTAAAATATGTTGAATTATGCGCGCGCCAGATTGCCAGAGTTTCTAAAAGTGATAAAATAGTCGTTGAAAAATCTACGTTACCCGTTAGAACAGCATCTGCAATAAAAAACATTTTAGAGAATACGGGGAACGATGTTCAGTTTCAAATATTATCGAACCCAGAGTTTTTATCTGAAGGAACCGCGGTTAATGATTTGTTGTTTCCTGACCGTATATTAATAGGCGGAGACAACAATGAAAGAGGACAAATTGCTATTCAAGCATTAGTTGATATTTATTCTTATTGGGTACCTAAAGAACGCATATTGAAAACAAATATTTGGTCCTCAGAATTATCTAAATTAACAGCAAATGCCTTTTTAGCACAGCGTGTTTCATCTATTAATGCAATATCAGAACTTTGTGAAAAATCTGGTGCAGATGTTCACGAAGTAGCTAATGCTATAGGGATGGATAGTAGAATCGGATCTAAATTTTTAAAAGCTTCCGTAGGCTTTGGTGGCTCCTGCTTTCAAAAGGATATTTTAAACCTCGTTTATATTGCCAAAACCTATGGATTAAATGAAGTTGCTGATTATTGGGAACAAGTTATAATAATGAATGAACATCAAAAAAATCGTTTTTCTAATAGAATAATAAGTACTTTGTATAATACAGTTTCAGGAAAGAAAATAACTTTTTTTGGATGGGCATTTAAAAAAGACACCAATGATACACGTGAATCTGCTGCAATAAAAGTAGCCGATAACTTGTTAAGTGAACAAGCTAAAATCTCAGTGTATGATCCGAAAGTAGAGGAGGAACGCGTTTATGCTGATTTAGAATATTTAAATTCTAGAAATCCAGATGATAACAGAGAACTGCTCACGGTTCAAACTAATCCTTATAAAGCGAGTAAAGATTCTCATGCTATTGCTATATTAACAGAATGGGACGAGTTTAAAACTTATGATTGGCAAAAAATTTACAGAAATATGATTAAACCTGCATTTGTTTTTGACGGGAGAGGTATTTTAGATATAAAAAAACTAGAAAAAATAGGTTTTGTTTGTTACAAATTAGGAAGTGGTAATTAATATCTTGACCAGTCTATAAAGAAATATGAAAAAAGTTTTAATTACAGGCGCCGCCGGATTTTTAGGATCTCATTTATGCGATAGATTTATAAGTGAAGGGTTTTATGTTATAGGAATGGATAATTTCATTACTGGCGATAAAAAAAACCTTGAGCATTTAAAAGAGAACTCTAATTTTGAGTTTGTTGAACATGATATTACAGAGTATATAAAAATAGAAGGAGATTTAAATTACATTTTACATTTTGCGTCTCCAGCAAGCCCTATAGATTATTTAAAAATCCCTATTCAAACATTAAAAGTAGGCTCCTTGGGTACGCATAATTTACTGGGGTTGGCAAAAGCAAAAAACGCAAGAATTTTAATAGCCTCTACTTCAGAAGTTTATGGAGACCCTTTGGTGCACCCACAAACAGAAGATTACTATGGCAATGTTAATACTATTGGTCCAAGAGGTGTTTATGATGAAGCAAAACGCTTTCAAGAATCTATCACCATGGCTTATCATAGATTTCACGGATTAGAAACGCGAATCGTACGAATATTTAATACTTATGGACCGAGAATGCGACTTAATGATGGCCGAGTAATTCCAGCATTTATGGGTCAAGCATTAAGAGGAGAGGATTTAACTATATTTGGTGACGGATCTCAAACGCGTTCATTTTGTTATGTAGATGATCAAGTTGAAGGGATTTATAAATTGTTGTTCAGCGATTATGCTGAGCCAGTCAATATTGGAAATCCACACGAAATTTCAATAAAAGATTTTGCAGAGGAGATTATAAAGCTAACAGGTACTTCACAAAAGATAATTTATAAAGAATTACCCGTGAATGACCCTATGCAAAGGCAACCGGATATTACTTTAGCCAAAAAATTATTAGGCTGGGAACCAAAAGTAGATAGATCAGAAGGCATGAAAATAACTTTTAATTATTTTAAATCACTATCGTCTGAAGAGCTTAATAAGAGAGACCATAAG
>NZ_JABDMV010000136.1 GCF_013001275.1 Flaviramulus sp. | reverse complement strand
AATTATAATTACTTGCCATAGAAAAGCAATATGCACCTGCATTTTTAAAACATAAAATATCGCCTTCATTAATTTCATTAATTCTCCGGTTATTTCCAAAAGTGTCAGTTTCACATATATATCCAACTACGGTATAAAATCGCTCACGCCCTTTTTGGTTAGAAATATTGGAAATATCGTGATGTGACCCATAAAACATTGGACGAATTAAATGGTTAAAACCTGAATCAACTTGTGCGAAAACTGTTGAAGTAGTTTGTTTAACCGCATTAACTTTAGTTAAAAAACTACCCGATTCGCTAACTAAAAATTTACCTGGCTCAAAAGCTAACGTTAAGTCTTTACCGTATTCTTTACAGAAGGCATTAAATCTATTAGATAATTTTTTGCCTAATTCTTCAATATTAGTTTCAATATCTCCTACTTTATAAGGTACTTTAAAACCAGAACCAAAATCGATAAAGTCTAAATTTTTAAATTGTTTAGCGGTTTCAAACAAAATTTCACTAGCGTATAAAAATACTTCAATATCTAGAATATCGCTTCCAGTATGCATGTGGATGCCATTTATAGTCATTTTGGTGTTTTCTACAATTCTTAAAATATGAGGTATTTGATGAATGGATATTCCAAATTTAGAGTCAATATGTCCAACAGAAATGTTAGCATTACCTCCGGCCATCACATGCGGATTTATACGAATACAAACTGGAACTTTAGGATGTTTTGTTCCAAATTGTTCTAGAATTGATAAATTATCAATATTTATTTCAACACCAAGTTTTGCGGCTTCTTCAATTTCGGATAAAGAAACACCATTAGGTGTAAAAATAATCTGATTTGGTTTAAAACCAGCTGCTAAACCTAATTGGACCTCTTGAATAGAAACCGTATCAATTCCGGACCCAAGTGAGTTAAAAAGCTTTAAAATAGATATATTAGATAATGCTTTAACAGCATAGTTAATTTTTAATTTCTTTACGTTTTTAAAAGCGTTTGTAAGTCTTTGGTATTGTGATTGAATTTTTTCTGCATCATATACATATACTGGACTACCAAATTCTTGGGCTACTTTTAGTAATTGACTCTCTGTCATAAAGTTTAAATTTTTATCAAAGATATTTCTTTAATTCAAAATAAAAATAATTCATCAAAAAATACTACAAATTAAACAATTTGTTAATTATATAACAATGTAAAATTCTTTTGGTATTATAAAAGTTTTAATAATTAATTATTAGGGTAAGTAAAGCCTATTATTTACATTTGTGAATCTTAAACTATTAAGCAAGTTATGAATTTACACGAATATCAAGGTAAAGAAATTTTAAACAGTTTTGGAGTACGTATCCAACGTGGTATTGTTGCTCAAAATGCACAAGAAGCAGTTGCCGCTGCAAAACAATTAACTAATGAGACCGGAACAAGTTGGCATGTTATAAAAGCACAAGTGCATGCTGGTGGACGAGGTAAAGGAGGTGGTGTAAAACTTGCAAAAAACCTTAAAGAAGTTGAGGAAATCGCAGGAAAAATTATCGGAATGGATTTAATTACTCCGCAAACTTCTGCTCAAGGTAAGCGTGTGCACCAAGTTTTAGTTGCTGAAGATGTATATTATCCAGGTGATAGTGAAACAAATGAATTTTACATGTCTGTATTATTAAATAGAGGTACAGGTCGTAATATGATTATGTATTCAACTGAAGGCGGTATGGATATTGAAACGGTTGCTGAAGAAACCCCGCATTTAATTTTTAATGAAGAAATTGACCCTGCAGTTGGTTTATTGCCATTTCAAGCAAGACGTATTGCATTTAATTTAGGGTTATCGGGTTTAGCATTTAAAGAAATGACAAAATTTGTGTCTAATCTTTATACTGCTTATGTGAAATCTGATTCGTCATTGTTCGAAATTAACCCGGTGTTAAAAACGAGTGATAACAAAATAATGGCAGTTGATGCAAAAGTTACTATAGATGATAATGCACTTTTTAGACATAAAAATTATGTTGATTTACGAGATGTACGTGAAGAAAGCGCAATTGAAGTGGAAGCTGGAGAACTTGGTTTAAATTATGTTGACCTTGATGGTAATGTTGGATGTATGGTTAACGGAGCAGGATTAGCCATGGCAACTATGGATTTAATTAAACAAGCAGGAGGCGAGCCGGCCAACTTTTTAGATGTAGGTGGTACTGCGGATGCTGCAAGAGTTGAAGCTGCGTTTAAGATTATATTAAAAGACCCAGCTGTAAAAGCGATTCTCATAAATATTTTTGGAGGTATTGTTCGATGCGATCGTGTAGCGCAAGGTGTTATAGACGCTTATAGAAATATGGGAACTATAAATGTTCCAATAATAGTTCGTTTACAGGGGACTAATGCAGATATCGCTAAAGAATTAATAGATAACTCAGGACTGGATGTTATGAGTGCTACCGAATTCCAAGAAGCTGCAGATAAAGTACAAAAAGTATTAAGTTAATTTTATTAGTAACATATTTAAAAAAGAGCAACTAAATTTAGTTGCTCTTTTTTTGTTTTGTAAAATCTGGTTTTGGCTTTTCAATGTTTTTATTTGGTTCTTTTTTGGGTAGTGGTCCGCGAAAGTGAATTACTAAGCCATTTAAAAAATTACGTAAAATTTGATCTCCGCATTCCATATACTTCGGGTGATCTTCTTTTCTAAAAAAAGCTCCCAATTCACTTTTTGAAATTCTAAAGTCGACTAACTCTAAAATTTTCACAATATCATCATCTCTTAGTTTTAAAGCTACACGTAATTTTTTTAAAATATCGTTGTTTGTCATATCTATTATATTAGTCTTTTTCTTAGCTACCGTTCATCGATTTCAGAAAAACAAATGCTCTTTTTAGCGTTTTTCAACTTTCAGTAAAGATACTTTAAATATAATTTTTACTTATGAAGAATTTACTCTCAAAAAATAAAATATAAATAACTGAAAATTAAACAGTTATATACTTATATTTTCGCAAATGATAAATTTTAAAAAAAGATGAAATGCCAATTAATAAGATGAAAAAATATTTAGAGGAGATGAAGTAAATAATATATTCGATTAAACGCAATATGTTTTTCGACAATCTACAATTTATATAGGATTAATAAATGCCTTTTGTACTTAACTTTATATAACAATTAATTAATCCCTTAAAAAAATGGTTAATAGACTAGAAAAACTAAGTCTTTTGTCTGAAATGATAGCTTTTGCAAAATACGATAAAGACTTAAAGAAGATAGAATACAACTTTTTGCTCGGAGTGGCAAAACAGCTTGATATTTCTCGATCAGATTTTGAATACTTAATTGAAAATCCAGTAACATATACACATTTAAAATCTCATAGTGAACGAATTGTTCAGTTTCACAGATTGGTTTTACTAATGAATATTGAGCAAGTATATGGTGAAGAAAACAATAATAGTTCTGGGGCTATTAAATTATATAATTTTGGATTAAGAATGGGATTAAGCCATGAATCTATAACCAAAGTACTATACTTAATGGAAAGTTTCCCAAACAAAATAGTGCCACCTGATGTATTAATAGATATTTTTAAAACACAATATAACTAATCCCCATTGTGTCTTACAGACATTCCTTCAAAAGGAAAATTTTTAGTGTTGATTTTTAAATTATTGTAATGCGGATTATTTAAAAGCTAAAGGGTTAAACCTTTAGCTTTTCTAGTTTATTTTGATAGTTTTTTATATCGTCTCGTAGCTTTGCTGCAACAATAAAATCGAGGGCTTTAGCCGCTTCTTCCATTAGTTTCCGCTTGTCTCTTATTTTCTTTTCTAATTCACCCTTGTTTAAATATTCGCTTTCAGGTTCTGCCGCTTTTGCAGCTTCCAATTGATAGCTATAAGTACTTATTGAATTTTTTGACAAAGCATTATCTAAACTTTTATTAAGTGCTTTTGGAATTAAATTATGTTTAGTATTGTAGGCAATCTGCTTTTCGCGTCTGTATTCCGTTTCATCAATCGTTTTGTGCATGCTTTTGGTAATTTTATCTGCATACATAATAGCCTTTCCATTAAGATTTCTTGCAGCTCTACCCACGGTTTGTGTTAAAGAGCGCGCAGAACGTAAAAATCCTTCCTTATCGGCATCTAAAATAGCCACCAAAGATACTTCGGGTAAATCTAATCCTTCTCTCAATAAATTCACACCAACTAAAACATCAAACAAGCCTTTACGTAAATCTTGCATAATTTCTACACGCTCTAATGTATCAACATCGCTGTGAATATACCTACATCTAATTTGTATTCTATCTAGATACTTTGTTAATTCTTCGGCCATTCGCTTGGTTAATGTGGTTACCAAAGTACGTTCGTCTTTTTCAACGCGTTGTTGGATTTCTTCAATTAAATCATCAATTTGATTTAAACTAGGTCGCACCTCAATTACGGGGTCCAAAAGTCCGGTGGGACGAATCACTTGTTCCACATATACACCATCTGATTTTTGCAATTCGTAATCAGCTGGTGTCGCACTTACATAAATTACTTGATTTTGAATCGCTTCAAATTCCTCGAACTTTAAAGGGCGATTATCCATCGCAGCAGGTAACCTAAATCCATATTCAACAAGATTTTCTTTTCTGCTTCTATCTCCACCATACATAGCATGAACTTGTGAAATAGTAACATGACTTTCATCAACAACCATTAAATAATCTTCGGGGAAATAATCTAGCAAGCAAAAAGGACGTGTTCCAGGTAGTCGTCTATCTAAGTATCGTGAGTAGTTTTCAATACCGGAGCAGTACCCTAATTCCCTAATCATTTCCAAATCGAATTCAGTACGTTCTTTTAAGCGTTTAGCTTCCAGATGTTTGCCTATTTCTTTAAAATAATCATGTTGCTTAACAAGATCATCTTGTATCTCTTTAATCGCACCTTGTAGCACATCCGGTGATGTTACAAACATGTTTGCTGGATAGATAGTAAGTAGGTCGTACTTTTCAACTACTTGATTGGTTTGTATATTGAAGGATTCAATATCTTCAATCTCGTCCCCAAAAAAATGAATTCTAAATGCATCGTCAGCATAACTAGGGAAAATGTCAACTGTATCTCCTTTTATTCTGAAATTACCGTGTTTAAATTCACTTTCTGTTCTTGAATATAAACTTTGAACTAACTGATGTAACAGTTTAGTTCGCGAAATAACTTGGTCCCTTTTTAGAGTGATTACATTTTTTTGAAATTCTACTGGATTCCCAATGCCATAAATACAAGAAACTGATGCTACAACGAGCACATCACGTCTTCCTGAAAGGAGGGATGATGTTGCGCTTAAACGCATTTTTTCAATCTCTTCATTTATAGATAAATCTTTTTCTATGTAAACTCCGGAAACTGGGATATATGCTTCTGGTTGATAATAGTCATAATAAGAAACAAAATATTCAACAGCATTATTAGGGAAAAACTGTTTAAACTCCGAGTATAACTGAGCTGCTAATGTTTTATTATGGGCTAAAACTAATGTTGGTTTTTGTATTTCTTCTATAACATTGGCAACCGTAAATGTTTTTCCTGAACCAGTTACACCAAGAAGTGTTTGGTATTTTTCTTTGGAATTAATACCATTTACAAGTTGTTTTATAGCTTCAGGTTGATCCCCTGTTGGACTAAATTCTGATTCAATTTTAAATTGCATTTAGCTAAATTAAACAATAAAACTCAGAATTTTTAAAGTAAAAAAGTTAACGTTTTAATGCAAAATGACCTTTTATATCAAATGCATTTCCATTTTGCATAACTTTAGCTAAAAACCAGTAATCATCTGAAGGCATATTTTGCCCATTAAAAGTACCGTCCCATCCTAAAGAGGTATGTGGTAAGGTTTTTAGAAGCTTACCATATCTGTTATAAATGTAAACGATTGTTCCAGGTATTTCAGTCACACCAGCGATATGCCACGTATCAAAAACATTGTCATTGTTAGGAGTGAAAAATTTTGGGATATCTACAACTATTACTTCGGTGGTAACATCATCACAACCATTTAAATCTCTGACTGTAACAACATGAAGTCCATAGGTAACGTTTTCAAAAATATTGGAGGTTTGTGGTTCGCCATCATCTAATATAAAGACGTAATTACCTATGCCACTTATATTAACTGTAATGTTATTTGGGTCAGCAAAATCGACCGTAGTTGTAAAATTTATATTGGCTTGAGCAGATTCAACTACACTAAAATTCTTAGTATTAAAACAATCATTTGAGGTTGAATTTGGAGTCGTTGCTGTTACCCAATAATTACCAATTTGAGATGGATCATCTAATTGAATTTGTGAGGTTGTTTCACCTGTAGACCATAAATAGGTGTCATCTATATTACCTGTATAAGCATCAATTATTAAAGGTAAATCATTATTACATAGAGGTACAATATCGTTTATAGGAATAATAGGTAAAGGGTTTACAAAAGTATTAAATTGTGTTAAACCATAGCATCCAGTGCTATTATTTTCTAATCTAGCATATATTAATTCACCGTTATAAGCTGAATGCATTTTTTCTATTATGTTAGTTTTATTTTCAGCGTCAGCCAGTTCATTGTAATAAGTTACAGTGTAGTTTGAGGCACTTAATGTGCCTAAAATAGTAGGATCTTGAGATGATAAATCGAAAACTAAGTAGCCATCAAAATCGTCATCACAATCAGTAATGTTAGGTGGAATATTCGGTGTTGGGTTGGCATTTATTTGCAAATTAAACGAAGATGTGATATGGCAATCCGTTGAGATATCAGATACTCGAATAAATATTGTATGATTACTTGATGTATAATTGTATGTATTATTTAAAGGTGACAAATTATCATCAGCATCAGTTTGTGTGGCATGATAAGAAATGTTTACTTCGGAAGAGTCATTAACTATCAATGAATCAACTAGCAATAAATCATAGGTATCTGTATCATTATCACAAATATTAATAGTTCCAATAGTATTAATTGGAGGAGGTAAATTCACAACTAAATCTAAATTTATTACACTGAAGCATCCTGTAAGGGTGTTTGCCACTTTAATATAAACTGTATTTGTATTTGAAATATAATTTGCAGGATCAGAAATTTCGTTGGAATTATCTAATCCATCATTTTGATTAATATCATTTAAATTTTCAAAGTAATTTATAATGAGGTTGCTTTGTACTCTATCTAAAATCTCAAAATCAGCCGTGGTTAAATCAAATACCGTATAGGTATCATAATCAGAATCACACTCTACTAATGGCGATGAAACTTCTGTGATATCTGGTGTTGAAATAATATTAATACCTAATTCTTCAACAATATGGCATAATGAATCTTCGCTTTCTATTCTAATATAAAGACTTTGTGGATTCGTTGCATTCGTATAACTTAAAGGTAACGGATTTGTATTATTATCTGCTTCTCCGGTAGTTAAGTGAAAAGAGATGTTAAGTACATCAGGAGACCCTTGTGAAATTTCTGCAATTTTTTCACTTAAATCAAATACATTTTTACCATCATTACTATCATCATCACATACTAAATAATCTATAACCGTATTATATATAGGATCTGGTGAAACTTGTAAAATAAATGAATCTGTTCCGAAACAACTTGGATCTGTTATGTTTTCAACACGTACATATATAGTTTGAGGGCTAGTAGTGTTTCGGTAAATAGCATTTTTATCAATTGGCATTGTAAATGCAGAATCTTCAAAGTAAAAAACCTCTTTTCCAGTTTGGCCATTTAAAATTTCCTCATCTTTTTCAACTAATAAAAAATCTGCAAAAGCATCTCCATCATCTTCACATATTTGATAATTACTTATATTAGGGAAATCTGGTAATGTATTAACTATTACTTCAAACGAAACTATGGCATAACATCCAGTTCCACTTACTGTATCTTCTACACGCACATATATTGTCTTAGTATCCGTATTATATCCATTTCTATCAGCTACAGGTATTGTATTTGTGTTTGTGTCAGCATCTTCAAAAGATGTATAGAAATCAATATTTAACCCGGCAGTACTCGGAACTATTTCTGGAATTTTATTATTGAGATTTATTATTGAAAAGCCATCTTGATCGTTATCACAAACAATAATATTTGTCGGTTGGTTAGTTGATGGAGCTACTAAAACCTCAATTTCGAATGGGTTTACAGTAGCGCAACCCGAATTTACACTTTCAATACGAGCATAAAGAGTTTCTACAGAATTGGTGTTGTTATAAAAAGGCGGTAATTGATTAGCGGTATTATTGTTTTGAGCGTCTGCATCCGTAAGGAAGTACGATACTGAAAAATTTGTGTTACCTCCAGTTAATATACTATCAAAAGAATGTAAATCTATACTTGCAATCCCATCATCGTCATAATCGCAATATGAAAATCTTTGAAAACTAAATAAGAGTATAGGATTTACTAATAAAGTTATTTCTGTATTTTCAATACAATTACCATCTTCAATACTGATATATAAAACTTGCGGACTTATAGCCTCATACAGCTGTGATTTATCTAAAGGATTTGTATTATTATCTCTATCTGTTTCAGTTTCAAAAAATGTTACTGTAATCGGGTTGGGTAAATCATTTGCAATATAATTTTCGACAATATTTAAATCGAAATTTAAAGTGTCTGTACTATCGTCATTATCATCGCACAAAGCAAAATCGCCGGTATCGGTTCCTGTAAGTAATAAATTGGTATGAATTTCAAACGGTACTATTGAAAAACACCCAGTTGAATCGTCTACAACCCTCAAATAAATAGTTGCAGATCCTGGTTCTAAGACGGCATTGGTGAATTCGTAATTTGTTTCATCCGCAATTACATTGTCGCCCGTTTCTGCATCTGTATAGCTTGAATGGAATGTAGTTGAAGCTCCCGTTAAGCCAGCCAATATATCAGCAATCACTTCTGTTAAATCAAAAGTGGCATTTCCATCTAAATCAGTATCACAGGCGTCAAGATATTGTGTCTCTCGATTTACTATGGGACTAATTGTAACATTTACATCTAAAGTGGTTGTATTTACACACCCAGTTGTTGTATTTATAGTTCGGACATAAACTCGATCCGTTGGTGTATTAGTATTAATATATGGTACTGGTATAGGATTGTTTCCAGTATCAGCATCATTTGAGTTATAGTGATATGTCACCAACAGGTCACTATTACCAGCAGTAATCTCATCATCTTTTTGAGATAAATATATTATAGCATAACCATCGGGGTTATCATCACCATCACAAATTTCTAAATCTGTTGGTGTAACAACATCAGGAACTGGATTAACAATTAAATTAAACGTAGTATATGAAAAACAGTTACTATCTAAATCATCTATCCGAACGTAAATCGATTGTGGATTTGTAGTATTAGGTATAGGCGCGATTATAGGGTTTAAATTGTTTCTAGAGTCGGAATCCGATAAATGATAACTAAACTCAAAATTTGTAAAAGGAATATTTGCAATTAATTCTGCATCTTTAGTACTTAAATCAAAAATTTCAATACTGTCACCGCTCGGGTCATCACATAATTGATAATCTGATATTGGGTTAATGGGTTCTTCGGTATTTAATGTGACAACAATTTCGTCTTCTTCAACACAATTCGAGCCATTCACAGGCACAGATACTTCCACTTTATAAGTGCCGTCTTGAGTGGCGTTATATGTAGAATTGATAGCGCCTGTAATTATTGTACCATTTAGATACCAAGCGTAAGAGGCCAAGGGGTTTTGAATATTAGCATCTAGGGTTACAAATCCTGCACATGTAGAAATATCTTCTCCTAAATCTAGAATTCTAAAGCTATCACCTTCAATAAATACGGCGGAATCAAATGTTCCATCTGTTTGATCGGCAATTATAAGTTTTATGTGATAAGTAACATTTGGTAAGATATTGCCAAATGCCGTTAAAACTGTTGTACGACCATTATAATTAGTGTCTCCCACATTGTATCCATCAAAGTATTGATCATTTTGAGCGGCGCAAACTCCAAAAATTTCATCATGTATTGTATTTGTGTTTACGGGAGTCGAAGTTCCAGGTATTAATGCTATATTTTGATATGGAGCCGCTGTTCCTGCTTCTTTAATAAGAAAAACAAAACCATCAGAAAATTGGCATGGATTAATTCCAAAATATTCTTCTGAGGCTAGAAGATAATTAAATTGAAATTGATTAGAAATCGAAACAAAATCAAATTCTATTGATGTAGCGTTTACAGTATTAGTTATGCCCAATGCCGTTTCTAAATCTGGGTCAGTACCCCATGTTGAGGAGCCTTCGCTAAGGGTTGGTGTTCTTTCTGCGTTGCCTCCAGATTGTGCGCCCCCTGTAGATAACATAATTCCGCTTTGAAAAGGAAAATTGGAGCTTGCCTTGTCAAAATAAGCATAACTCGGAAAACCATGAGAATTCCCATTAACAAATGTACTTATATTATTAATTTGAACACAGCCATCAACTAAATTATCCTGTATAAGAGTTTGTAAATCAACGGAATCATCTACTGATATTTTCTGAGAAAAAGCAAAATTACTACCGAAAAGCAGTGTAAACAAGATGTAGTAAATTAATCTCATAGACTGTAGGTTTTCCTATTTGGGTATTTTAGGCAAATATAATCCTGATTTAACAAGATTATATATAATTGTAAAATAGATTATTTTTGATTGAAATACAAAAATAATAGGGCAAATGCATGTTTATAAGGTTTTAAGTATTTTTCTTAATAGATAAGTGTAAAATGATTTTTAAAGATTCTACCATCTTGAAGCGTAACAGCAAACCAATAATCATCTGAAGGTAATTTACTTCCATTAAATGTGCCGTCCCAACCATCTTGCAATGGGCTTAGCTGTTTTAGTAATTTCCCGTATCTATTATAAATATAAATAAGTGAATTATGTTGAAACATTTCAGAAACACCATATACTTGCCATGTATCATTAAATCCATCATTATTTGGTGAGAAGAATTTTGGAAATCCAATAACTGATACTTGGGTGTTTATTTCACCGCAATTATTTTTAATATCTCTAACCGTAATTCTATATAAACCTGGTTTTACATTCTCAAATACACTACTTTCTTGATACGGAGCATATATAATATTATCATTATCTATTAATCCATATTCATAAATGCCTTCTCCAGAAACTAATATAGTTACGACATTATTTTTAGTTGCATCTAGCACTTCAATATTATCAAAATTTGCTACATTCGAATTTTCAACCTTTACGGTTCTTTGTTTAGAACAACCATCTGCATTTGATACTGTTACTGTATAAATACCTGCAGCATTAATTTCAGTTTCGTATGTGGTGTCACCATTTGACCATAAATAGGTATAATCATCAATTGACCCATTGATTAATCCGGCATTTAATACTTTCGATTCTGGAAAATTATTTAAACAATAATACGTTGTTTCTTCACCTATTAAAATTGGCAATGGCGTAATATTTATCAAAACTTCACTTATACTTACGCAATTATTACCATTTTGAACCCTTGAAAAGATTATTTGAGAATATGGAATAGAATTAGTGAATTCCAATTCGAGCTCGCCTTGCTGTAGTAATGCATCATTAAAAGTATTGTAATAAGTGATTGGAAAACTAATATTATAATTAGATTGAATATCTAATGTTATGTCTTCTAGATTAAAAGTGCTAATCCCATCTTCTGAGTTTAATTCATCACATACATTTACTGAAATATTACTAATAGAATTGCTAACTACTTCTAATTGTATTTCGGCATAGCTATAACAGTTACTCGTTGGCGCTGAATTATTTTCATCAATTCCTGAAGGCGTTAATAGTCCTTTATTAATAGCAGAAACATAAAGTGTTTGTGGGTTAGAAATATTTTCATAAATATTTGTATTTATTTTATTTTGATCATTTAAGGCGTCATTTTGAGTTAAATAAAAAGAAACAGATAGGTCAGTGTCGCCATTCGAAACCTCATTGGAAGCAGTTGATAAGTTAAAAAAGGATAATCCATCTGAAACATCATCATCGCATTGTCTTAATACAACATTATTAATATCAGGAAAATCAACATATTTAACGTTTGCTTTTCCTTTGATTGTGCTACAATCATTTGGGTCTGTTTCAATTGAAACCTCATAGTTTCCTTCTTCGGTAACTTCCAAAAAATAAGTATTATTAACAATAATTCTACCATTATTTGTCCAACTATATTGCGCACCCGGAATCTCATCCGCTACTAATGTATAAGTTTCTCCTTCACACAAGTTTAATGAAATTGAAGAAGTTCCATTTCTGATTATATCCATTTTTTCTGTAAAAAATGATTGAACGAAAGGAGGTAATCCTTGTGTTGAGTTATTATTACCTAGAACAATTGCATTATGACTATAATTCGCACCGACACCCTGAGTATTTGGGTTATTTATAACGCTTAAAAATGGTAATCCTGAATTATAGGTTGAACTTAAAGCTCTATAAATTTTTCCATCTGGACCCAACTGAAGACCTCCTCTATAAAGTGTTCTAGAATCTAAAACAACTTGAGTTCCGGCTATATTAACACTATTTAAGTCAAATTGTAAAAGTATAGAAGTATGATTTTGAGGGTTTTCATTTTGGTCAAATGTACCAAAAAAATCATTTGTAGATGTTACATATAAGAGTTGACTATCTGGTGAGAATTCTACTCCATATGGTTTATTATTTTGCTGGTCATATATTTGAAGTTGATTAACATTGCTAATATTTCCGGTAGCAGAATCAAAATCAAAAAGAAATAAACCTGATTGAATATTTGCACAAGCCATTTTAGTGCCATCTGGAGAAATTTTTAAATAACCTCTTGAATCTGTAATTGTTATATTAAATGAGGATTTTATTGGATTACTATTTAATCCTGAAGTTGAAAGTTCATATACGAAAAACGTATTCAAATTATCAATGCCAGTTCCGTTTGAATTTGACAAAGCAACAATCCAAATTGATCCAGAAGAACAATCTTTAACAACTGCAGAAATTTTTTCTGCACATTCGTTCAGTAAATTATTGTTTTTTACCACCACTTCACCAGCACCTCCATTTAATGAAATATCAACTATTGAATATTTTAATCCTGTTCTATTCTGATTTGAACCAACTGTAAAGACATAATAAATATCGGGATCATTAGGCAATGGAACAATTATAGCAGATTGTGTACTCGACGAATCACCTAAAAGTCCATCTCCATTCGCCATTACAAAATGATCTTTATTATAAATAGTTATTCCATCTGTATAAAATAAAAGTTCCCCATCTTCGTCGGAAATAGTTGCACAGCCCTCTCTGGTGTTAACTTCACCATCAGTAAGGGCATTTACAATACCTGAACTAGCATTAAAATTAATACCAGCATTTTCTCCAAAATACCAGTTTGAAGCTTCTTGTTGCGAATAACTAACACAACATGTTAAAATAAATAAATAATAAAATAATCTTTTCATCTTTCAAATAGCATAGCTATCAAAGATATCATAAATCCCGCTTTTTTAATAAACTATACGATAAAAAGATAAATAACGCAGTCCAACATAAAACAATGATTATTTCGTGTCCATGTACAGCGTAGTCATAAGCCAATTCCGCTTTATCTGGAAACTTAGTCATAGCAACTCGTTGAAACGGTTGGTCTATTAAATTATACATAGATTTTAGCGGAAAAAAGTTTTGGATTTGACTCGCTAAATTTTCTTCTAATTTCCATGCCATAATCCCAAAGATGATCCATTCTAAAATAAATAATATGAATAGAAAAGCTAATGCAAAAGCAGACCTTTTAACAAGCATTCCAAAAAATAAACATAAGCTAAAAAACCCAATTAATTTAACAAAATATGCTAGCAAAAATTCGGTTTCTCTAACTATTATTGAAATCTCATTATAGCTAGAATAGTACAATCCTATACATAATGAAATTAAAAAAATAAGTATTGTTGATACTAGAGAGAAAAATACTATCGTATAAAATTTGGATAGAATAAATTCTTTTTTACTTAAGCCATCAATTAAATTTTGTTTAATGGTTTTGTTGCTATACTCATTCCCTATCATGCTTACTACTACGATGGCAAAAAAGAATTTGAATTGAGAAGCAAAAAAAGTAGTTAAATGCCATATAATAGGAAAATTAAACACACCCAACTCACCGAGTTCTAAAGTAAAAAAACCGAAAACATTAATTTTTAAAGAGGACAACAGTATTACGAAAAAAGGCAAAATAAAAGATACAAAAATGAGTATTTTACTTGTTCTATTAAGTAACAATTTTTGAAGTTCTAAATTTAAAAGTCGTAACATATTAGTTTTGGTTGTTGTCTGTTAATTGCAAAAATTGCTCTTCTAAACTTTCTTTGCGTTGTACTAAATGTGTCAAAATGATATTGTTTTTAAACAAGAACTTATTAAAATCTTCAGATTTCATAGGCTCGTTTAAAAAAGCAGTTACTAATTGATCTTGGACTTTAATTTTTCCAAATGCACTATTATTTTCTAAAAGCTGTAATAATTCATTTTGCTTATTGCATTTTAACTCAAAAAAACCATGGCTTGAAATCATTTCGTCTACTCGTCCAGAATATAATTTCACTCCTTTTCTTAATACAACTACGTGCGTGCAAACTTTTTCAACCTCATCTAATAAATGTGACGCCAATAAAATTGTGGTTCCTTTAATTGCAATTTGTTTAATGATTTCTCGAATCTGATGAATACCTTGTGGGTCCAATCCATTTGTTGGTTCATCAAGAATTAAAATCTCTGGATCATTTAAAAGGGCAGAAGCAATTGCTAATCGTTGTTTCATACCTAATGAATAGGTTTTAAATTTACTGTCTTTTCGGTCTAAAAGCCCAACTATTTCGAGTTTTTCATCTATTTTATTAAAATCAACGCCTTTAATTTTACATACCAATTTCAAGTTTTGCCACGCCGTCATGTATGGATAAAAATTAGGGCGTTCTATAATCGCACCAACTTTTTTAAGAGCGTCATGCGTTGTTATATTACCATCAAACCATTGAAAATTTCCTGAAGTTTTATTAACAACATTTAAAACAATTCCGAGTGTGGTAGATTTTCCACTGCCATTTGGCCCTAAAATGCCATATACATTGCCTTTATTAATGGCAAACGATAAGTCATTAACAGCAGTTAAATACCCGAATTTTTTAGTTAGGTTGTTAATTGAAAGAATAGATTCCAAACTAGAGATGGTTTAATTGCAAATTACAATAATCAGCAAAGGTTAGTTATTCAAGTATGACGATAGTCTTTTATTATTGTTACAAGTTTACTAATAAAAACCTTAAATTTGAATAAGTTTGAAGCCTATGCAAGATTTAAAAATTTCAAAGAAAAAACCTTCTTTTCCAATAACATCAAAGTTAAACGATTATTTAACTGAGTATAATAGAAATATAAAAATTCCTATTTTTTATGATGATTTGTTAAGGTTCCAAGGATCTGTTGTCGTTTATGATAAGGATGATAATGATACACTATGGATTCGTGTTTATTATAATGATTATGAAAGAGAGGAAATTGATTTATCATTAAAAAAAGTATACACGATTTTGCATTCTGATGGTAATGAAAGCACAATACCATTTCTTAGTGTTGATGCCATTGATTACTGTACTTTTGGGAATTCAAAACCTTTTAGAATAAAAATAAGAAATATTTTAAATGATAATTACACTTATTTTTATGTGAAAACTGCCGATGCTTCGCGTGCTTATGGGTTAGAACTCGAGCATATGCTATCGCCATATAATTTAAATTTTTTAGTGTATAACAGTACTTTAATAGAAGAACATATTGCTGGAATTCCGGGTGATGAATTCATAAAACATTTTTTACCAAAATGTGATAAATCTGAAAAATCTCAAATTGCAAAAGAGTTTGTAAAATTTAATGAGCGTTGTATGATAAGGCTTTTAGGAGACATGCGATCGTACAATTACGTAATTGTGCCTACTCACGATTTTGACCATGTAGTTTATAAGATAAGACCAATAGATTTTGACCAGCAATCTTACGAAGGAAAATTTAATATTTATAGACCACAATTTTTTAAAGAAAATTTAAAGATGGTTGAATTGGTATCAGAAAGCATGGAAAAACTTTCAATAAACCAATATAAAACTGAGGAAAGATCAATATTAGTAAAACGTCTAAAAAGTTTTCATGATAGAATCGATCGACTTTTATCCTGTATGCTTGAAGATTCAATATCTAAGGAAGAAAATATAGATTTATTAAAAATGAAAATATTTGAATATACTCAGGATGTGAAGTTTAAAAAATGTAAAAATATGGGGCAAATTCTACAACATTCATTAGAATTTTTAACGCGTAATTATGAAAATGTTAATCCTGAAAATTTGAGATAATACTTTTTTAATTCCAGTTTTCGTCAAAGTCTAAATTATTGTAGTCATCTAAATCAATATCATCTTCAAATTCATCAAAATTGTCTTCATCGTCTGCTTCAAATATTCTTTCTGGTGCTGATTCTGGCACTTGACCTTGAACAAACATTAGGTTTGGGTAATCACTACCCTCGGCTACATCAACAATTTCTGCAAGTTCAACATAAAACGTCCACATACTTAAAAAGTCGTACACATAAATTAATTTTGGTTGAATTTCGTGAACAACAGTATTAAGTATAGTTTCATTCATTAAACGTGCAGGTGCACCATCACTTATATCAAATAGTGAAATTTCTTCACCTTGATTCCATTGATTATCGCTAATATAAAAAGACGCCATTTCGGTGCCATCGAATCCGAAAGATTGCGTAATAATATTATGCAAATCTTCGAGTGTATCAGTTTCACGAATTTCTAAATCGCGAAAAATGTCTTCATCTGTGTCGTTATCTAAAATAACTCTAAATCGGTAAATCATCAGTAATAAAAATATGCTACAAAGGTAGACTTTTTTAATTATTTTGTAAAGCGATGCAGAGTAAATGTCATGGCGCTTAACAAGAAAAAAGCGCCTACTTGATGAGCAACGCCAAGCCAAATTGGAACTTGAAATATTAATGTAAATACACCTAATAAAAATTGAATAATAACCACTAGTAATAAAATATTTATGGCATTATTTTGAATTTTTAAAAGCTGTAATTTTCTAGATTTTTTCCAAATGATAATAATGAACAATACAACAATATATGCTAATGTTCTATGAATAAATTGAACCCCACTTTTGCCTTCAAAAAAGTTTTTATATATCGGATTTTGTTCGATATACACGGTTTGGTGCATAAATTTACCTTCACTCATCATAGGCCAATGGTTATGAATAAATCCGGCGTCTAAACCCGCCACAAAAGCACCATAAATTATTTGTATGATTAATATAAATAAACCAAACCTTATTAAGTTTCTAAAGGAATTTGATACTACTTTTTTTTGTGGAAATATTAAATCTAAAGCAACCCAAAACGTATAAGCGAAGGTTAAAAAAGCGGTCGTTAAATGAGCAGCCAGTCTATAGTGACTTACGTCTGGATTATCTACAAGCCCACTTTTAACCATATACCAACCTAGAAAGCCTTGAAAAGCACCCAAACACATTAAAATAATAGATTTTTTAATTGTTGGTTTTGTTAGTTGCTTCGTAATTAAAAAGTATAAAAAAGGTATAAAGAACACTATACCTATAAAACGACCAATTACCCGATGAAGCCATTCCCAAAAGTATATGTCCTTAAAATCTTGTAAGTTAAAATGAGTATTTAATTTTTGATACTCAGGATATTGTTTATATAAATCAAAGGCCTCCTGCCATTCAACATCGCTCATAGGCGGGATGGTTCCGGAAATTAATTTATAATTAGAAATAGACAAACCTGAATGTGTAAGTCTTGTAATGCCTCCAATAATTACCATAATAAAAATTAACATGCACCCAGTTAAAAGCCAATAAATTACTTTCTTGTTGTCTTTCTTCATTAGTTTAATTCTTTTTTAAAACATAAACTATTATTAATGTTTTTATATTGACCAAAATTTGGTATAAACATGTAATTATTTTTTTTTTAAAAATTCACTGCCTGAATTTGTCTTTTTCCGGTTTCTAAGATGCAGTAATTATTATTTAACTCTTTTGCCCAAACTTCTAGTTCATTTAAAATTTTTGAAGCGACACCGGTTTTTCTTGTTTTTGGGTCGGTAAACATGCGTTTTATTTCAACGCAAACATTATTAAATATTTTAAAAGCTCCACAATCAAAAGGAATATTGTTGTAATAGGCAATTATGGCGTGCTGTAAAACATCGATATTGTTGTATTGATTATAAAAATCATGTTCGGCACCATCAATTATTTTTAAGTATGCATCTAGTTGTTTAACTAAATTTGTAAAATCTGAATTAGTAGAATTCGTTCTAACTATTTTTAACATGATTACTTACTTTTAAACCTAAATCTTGGCCTTTTTTGAGCATTAACTCATGAGCAGCATTAAATTCATTAGGTATTTCACCTTCTAAAATGGCTTCTTTTATAGCTTCTTTTATTAGGCCAATTTCTTTAGAAGGTTTTATGTTAAAGGCTTTCATTATCTCATCACCAGAAATTGGGGGCTGAAAATTCCTTACATGATCACGTGCTTCAACTTCAATAATTTTTTCACGTACTATTTTGAAGTTGTTTTGATATTTATTGAATTTTTTAGGATTCTTAGTGGTAATATCTGCTTCGCAAAGTGTCATTAAATCATCTACATAATTGCCAGCATCAAAGACCAATCTACGCACCGCAGAATCGGTAACAATTTCTTGAGCCAATACAATAGGGCGGGAACTCATTAATACCATTTTCTGAACAAACTTCATTTTATCATTTAAAGGCATTTTTAATCTTTTGAACAATTGATAAACCATTTTAGATCCTTCAAACTCATGTCCATGAAATGTCCAACCCACTTTTTTACTAAATTTTTTTGTTGGTGCTTTCCCTATATCGTGTAGTAAAGCCGCCCAACGAAGCCATAAATTATCTGTGTTTATTGAAATATTATCTACTACTTCTAAAGTATGATAAAAATTATCTTTATGTCTTTGCCCTTCAATTTCATCAATACCTTTTAAAGCTGTAAGTTCTGGTAATATATAATCTAATAATCCTGTTTTTTCTAACAATAAAAATCCAACAGAAGGTTTTTTACTTTCCAATATTTTATTGAGTTCAGTAACGATTCGTTCTTCAGTTATTATTTTTATTCTTTGACTATTTTTAGTTATAGCTTGTAAAGATTTCTCTTCAATTTCAAAATTTAACTGAGTGGCAAATCTAATGGCTCGCATCATTCTTAATGGATCGTCGCTATATGTTATGTCAGGATTTAATGGAGTTCGAATGATTTTATTTTTTAAATCTTCTATCCCATTGAACGGATCGAGTAAATCTCCGAAATTGGAAGTATTTAAACTTAAAGCTAATGCATTAATAGTAAAATCTCTACGGTTTTGGTCGTCTTCCAAAGTTCCATTTTCTACAGCTGGATTTCTGCTATTTTCGGTATATGATTCTTTTCTAGCTCCTACAAATTCTATTTCAATATCATCAAATTGAAGCATAGCCGTCCCGTAGGTTTTAAAAACTTGAACTTTTGGTTGGTTTGGAATATTTTTTGCAACCTGTTGAGCAAGCTGAATGCCGTTACCAATGGCAACAATATCAATATCTTTAGCATTGCCACGATTTAAAATAAAATCACGTACATACCCGCCAATCACATAGCTTTCAACACCTAATTCTGTAGCAGATTTAGAAATTGTTTTAAATATATTTTGCTGAAGTGCTTGTGTGTAATTCATTAATATTTTACTCTCGTATAATCTTTACAATACCACTATTAGACAATTTAATAATTGAAGACGGTTTGTTGCAAATTTTATCGCGGTGCAAATTTACAACATAGTCTACACCTTTTAAAACCTCAGGTGCTATTTCTTTAAACGATTTGGGCGTTGGTTGGCCACTAATATTTGCAGAACTGGATACTAATGCGCCATTAAGTTTCCTTGAAAGCCAATAACAAAAATCATCGTCAGGAATTCTTATTGCAATTGTGCCATCAGTAGCAATTAAATTAGTTGCTAAATTTTGGGCATCATCATATATTATCGTGGTTGGCTTGTCAGTAATATCTATAATATTTAAAGCAGCTTCCGGTATTTGTTTTACATATTTTTTTAGCATTCTATCATCTGCAACTAAACAAATAAGTGCTTTCGAATCTTCACGTTGCTTTAACTTGTAAACTTTTTTAACGGCCTCCCTATTGGTTGCATCACAACCAATACCCCAAACAGTATCCGTCGGGTAGAGTATAAGCCCGCCATTTTTTAAAACTTTTAATGCATTATTTATTTCAGGTTGCATTTTATAAACGATGAATTTGTTGTTTATGTTTTAGTGACATCGATAATGGAGCTTGTTTAATAAGCACCAAAAAAACTGACCAATTTTTAGGTTTTATTAGACTGCTAAAAAAATATTTAATTTGTAAATAAGTAAGCAGAATATAAAATTGGATCATGCCGTAATGTTTTCTTATTACATATAGCAACGAAATTTTTAACTCAATTTTCAAATCGATACTTTTTGGTGTACTCGCACCATGAAAATGTATAAATTCACCATCTGGAACTAAATAAGATTGTTTATTTATTTTGGCAAGCCGCTTACAAATATCTGTTTCTTCATGGTATAGAAAAATATTGGTATCGAAACCACCAACTTGATTAAAATCTATAGATGAGAAAAACATAAAACTACCAGCTACAAATTGACCGTTCTGAGGTTGTTTATATAATTTTTTCCGTTTTGGGTATTTTTTCGAATTTAATTTTTCTAATACTTTTCTACCTAATAATTCTCTGCCAAGTGAAGCAAAATGATCTATTGTTGGCAATAAATCCATATTTTCCTTAAATGCTTGTGGTCCGCAAACTCCAACATTTTTATTAGAGTCCATGAAGTTTTTAAGAATTAGTAAACAATCATTAGTAAATAGAACATCGTTATTTATGAAGGCTAAATATTTTCCTTGAGCTTCTCTAGATCCAATCATGTTTCCTCCACCGAACCCTGTGTTTATGGGGCTTCTTATAAGTTTAATATTGTTGATTTGAGAAATGGAATCAACATATTTTTTTAAGTTATAATAGTTTTCAGATTTAGAAGCATTGTCGACTATTAAATATTGACATTTTAATGACTTAGAAGTATGTTTTAGAATGGACTCAATACAATTTACTGTGTAATCTGTAGTATTGTAATTGATAATTATAACTGTAACATCAAAAGCCATTATTATAAGTATTGATTAATTCCTTTTTCAATAAAAGTTATTTTTTTCTTAGTTGTTTCGTTTTCAATAATTTCATTGATATTTATATGGCTCTTATCTTGTTCTTTATGATAAATATGATAAACAATGCCTCTAAATTTTAATCGCTTTCCTTTTACTCCTATATTTAATAATCGTTGGATCATTTCACTATCATCTATTCCCCATCCCACGAGGTTTTCATTAAAACCATTTACTTTAATAAAATCATCTCTCCAAAAAGACATATTACAACCTCTTAATTTTGAAGATCTTGTATCTTCTTCTTTATATAAATTTGAAAGAAACGGGATACGAAGTGTTCTCCCTCGTTTTTTTATTCCTTTAGAGAAAAAGTGAAAAGTGGTTTGTTTTTTTTCAAATAAATCTTTCAAATAATCCTCTTGAATATTTACTCTACTGCCATATAAAAAGGTGTTTTTTTTAGCCATATGCAAATGATCCTTAACAAAATCTTTATGCATTATAATATCACCGTCAATTTCAATTATATAATTATTTTTAGCTTTTGCAATGGCTTTATTCATTATTGCGGGTTTCTGATTTTTATTGTCTTTATGCCAAACATGGTGCAATGGAACGGGAAAATCTTGTTGAAACCTTTTTATTAAACCTGCAGTCTCTTTTTTTGAACCATCATCTGCAATAATAACCTCATTTGGATATATGGATTGATTTTTTATGCTTAAAAGTAATAGCTCTAATGCATTTGGCCAGTTATAAGTTGGTGTTACTAAAGTGCATTTAGGATATGAAGACATAAATAAATATTTGATTTGCAAATTAATGTTTTTTTTATCACTTAAATAGGTAATAGTTTAAAAAGGCAGTTTGAAATTTCATATTTTTGATAAATGGATTATGAAAACAAACCTAAAGGATATTATGATAATGTCCGTCATGAAATGCTTGAGTTTTTGCCTATAGATGCTAAATGTGTTTTAGACATAGGATGTGGAAATGGCGCTTTTGCAGAAATTATAAAAAAACGAAACAATGCAGAGGTTTGGGGAATTGAATATATGCAACTTCACGGTAATAAAGCTCAAAAAAAACTAGATAAAGTTTTTATTGGTAAGTGTGAAGATTTTATTGAAGATTTACCAGATGGATATTTTGATGTCGTTTATTTTAATGATGTTTTGGAGCATTTAGTTGATCCGTATTCCGTTATAAGTATTATAAAAAATAAGCTTTCAAAAAATGGAATAATAATAAGTTCTTTACCAAATGTCAGGTTTTACAAAACTTTTATCAAAGTGCTGATTAATAAGGATTGGAAATATGAAGATTATGGGGTTATGGATAGAACGCATTTACGATTCTTTACTAAGAAAAGCATCAGAAGAATGTATGAGGAACTAGGATTTCAATTAATAACCCATAAAGGCATAAATAAAAGCAAATCATTAAAGCCTTATATGTTTTATATTTTAACGTTATTCACCCAATTAGATATGCGGTTTGTTCAATATGCTACCGTAGCAAAAATAGCTAATGATTAGTAAAAAAATAATTCATAATAATTTTAAGAATCATGCTGATTTCTTAGATGATATTATTACCAATTTTGACAAAAAAGGTAAAGATTTTGGTAACCAAGATCGAAACTCATTAAAGTTGTTTCAGTTAAATGATATGACTTTAAATGTAAAGTCTTTTAGAGTGCCTAATATTATTAATAAAATTGCTTATAAATTTTTTAGAAAAAGCAAAGCACAACGTTCTTTTGAATACGCAAATAATTTAGTCGAATTAAATATAGGAACTCCTCAACCTATAGCATATTATGAGTTTAAATCACTTTTTGCATTTAATAAAAGTTATTATATTAGTGAACACCAAGATTGCGATTTAACTTATAGAGAACTTACAACAGATTTAAATTATCCAAATCATGAAGCGATACTCCGCGCTTTCACGAGGTTTACATATGAATTACATGAAAAAGGGATTCATTTTTTAGACCATTCTCCTGGTAATACTTTAATTAAAATAAACAAGGGTGATTATAATTTTTATCTGGTAGACTTAAATAGAATGGAATTTAAACCATTAGATTTTGAAACTCGGATTAAGAATTTTTCAAGACTTACAATTCATAAATTTATGATTGAAATTATGAGCGATGAATATGCAAAATGCTCTGGTGAAAATTATGAAAAGATTTTTAATATAATGTGGCAAGAAACAGAGACTTTTCAAGAAAAATATCATAGCAAACAACGACTTAAAAAGAAACTAAAGTTCTGGAAGAAGAATTAGTTTTTCTGTTTTATTAACTCACGCAATTTAATGTACTTTAAAAATGTAATGTTTGCTGTTTGCACGCAAATTACAAATCCGTTAACACCATCAAGAAAACCAAATCTTAAAAAATACGCCTTAAGAAATGCCCATGTTGGGTTGAATACTATTTTCCAAAAAGGTGCTTTTTTTCCTAAGCCGTAATATGATTTTGCAGCTATAGATGAAAAATATTCAGTTTTTAGGTTAAATTCGGAATAGGATTGATACGTCCAATGTAAAATATCACCTTTTAAATAACCCGTTTTTTCGTTGGCATCATGTAATTCCACATGGTCGTGCGGATTAATACCTTTCCACTCTGCTTTTCTTCTATCAAAAACACGTAACTTTTTATTAGGGTACCAATCAGAGTATTTTATCCATTGTCCACAAAAGTTATTATATCTGTTACTATAATAACCATTATATGTCCAATTGTTTTTCAAATTTAAAATAGACATTTGAAGATTTTCTGAAAGTGCTTCATCACCATCAAGAGATACAATATAATCATGATTAGCTTGTTTTAGGGCAAAATTTTTCTGTTCTACATAGCCTAAAAATGTTTGTTCAATAAATTTTACTCCATATTTAGCACATATACTTTTGGTATTATCAGTTGAAAAAGAATCGACCACCACAATTTCATCTACGACGATTACCAGAGATTTCAAACATTTTTCAATGTTTCGTTCCTCATTAAAAGTGATAATAACACCAGATAGTTTAATCATATTTTACTTTAAGGTTGGGTAAAAATAGTTATTTTTGTTGCAATGAGCGCATTTGATTTATCAGTAATTATTAGCACGTATAATCATCCTGATTGGTTGGAGAAAGTGTTATGGAGTTATGAGTTTCAAAATTTTAAAAATTTTGAAGTTGTTATTGCCGATGATGGTTCTGATGAAAAAACAAAACACCTCATAATAAAAATTCAACAACAAGTCTCATATCCAATTCAGCATATTTGGCATAAAGATAATGGCTTTCAAAAAACCATTATTTTGAATAAAGCTACAGTTGCTTCGAAAAGTGATTATTTAATTTATACAGATGGTGATTGTATTGCCAGAAACGATTTTTTACAAACACATTGGGACAATCGAGAACAAGGATATTTCTTATCTGGTGGATATTTTAAATTACCCATAAATATTAGCGAATTAATTTCAAAGGATGATATTGAAAAGCAAAACTGTTTTGATATTAATTGGTTAAAGAAACATGGTTTAAAAGATTCTTTTAAGAATAATAAAATAACTTCAAAAGGTTTTAAATCTAAGATTTTAAACTCATTTACGCCAACAACGGCTACTTGGAATGGTCATAACGCTTCCGGTTGGAAAGCAGATATTTTAAAAGTGAACGGTTATGATGAGCGTATGCAATATGGTGGTGAAGATAGAGAGTTAGGCGAGCGTCTTTTTAATATGGGTATAAAATCAAAACAGATTAGATATAGCGCTATTTGCTTGCATTTAGATCATGCAAGGGGATATGTAAAACCAGAAATGATTGAGAAAAATCAGAAAATAAGAGTCACTACTAAAAAAGAAAAAGTAACCAGGACAGCATTTGGAATTGATAAAAAATAAGTTATATACCTTTTAAAAACGCCTTAAGTTTTGGTAGAATTAAATCTGGTGAAAATTTATCATAAAGAGTAGGCGAATTTTTTTTCATAGCTTTTAATGACTTACCAATATAAAGTTTTGGTTTTACATCATTTAAATGAACAGAAACGTGATTTTTACCATCTTCAAACATATTCCAAGCTTCTTTTAATATCCAAGGCGAGTAAATTGAAAATGTTGAAATATTTAATGCCTTTGCCATATTAACTGCACCACCTTCGTTTCCAATAAGGGCATTGCAATGTTTTGTAATCGCAAGAAATTCTCTTAAATCCTTTCCAAAGACATTAAAAAAGATATGTTTTTTAGTTTCAATTTTACACAAGTTCAATAGGGCTTTTACCTTATGTTCTTGACTTGGAATATAATTGAATAAAATTTGAGCTTTAGTGTTTGAAACAATAGCGTCAATAAGTTGTGCCATGTAAGGAATAGGATAAGTTTTATTATCACCACTACCTAAAACACTAATCATAAACAAAGGAGCATCGAAATCTATTTTATGTTTAATTAAGAATTTTTGAGAATCCTTTATTTCATTTTTTGTTAAATAGATTTTAGGTTGAACAATTTGTGCGGTTTCATTTAAAACTGGCTCAAGAAATTGTATTCTGTTTTCAATCGCTAATCCTGCATTAGATTTTGCTGTTTTTTGTTCCTTAAAAGTAACTGTATAAATAAATGATGAATACCACTTATATTTTGAAATTCTTGTTTTTGCTCCTGAAAGAAATGATATAAGATTGCTTGAAAATTTAGAATAAACATCGATTACAACATCATAATTCTCGTTTTTAATTCTATTAGCAAGTTTAAAAAGAGCAATTTTACTTGAAACTTCCTTATTTGTAAAAAATATAAATTCGTTTATAAAAGGGTTGTTTTGTACAACGGGGTAGGTGTGTTCATTAATCAAGTAATCTAATTTACCAGTAGGGTATTTTTGGCGAAGCACTTCAAACAATATGCTGCTTGTTAGCACATCGCCAATCATTTTTTGTTGTATAATAAGTATTTTCACTTAAACGGCTACATCATGCTCACGAAGCGCATCGTTCAGCGATGTTTTTTTATTAGTACTTTCTTTACGCTTTCCTATAATTAAAGCACAAGGCACATTAAAAGTCCCTGAGGGAAACTCTTTAGCATAACTTCCAGGAATCACAACAGATCTAGCCGGAACCACTCCTTTAGATTCAACCGGTTTTTCACCAGTTACGTCAATAATTTTTGTGGACATTGTTAAGGTTACACCAGCCCCAAGCACAGCTTCAGTTTCAACACGAACACCTTCAACTACAATGCATCTACTTCCAATAAAAGCATTATCCTCAATAATTACGGGAGCAGCTTGCAAAGGTTCTAATACACCACCAATACCAACACCTCCTGATAGATGTACATTTTTACCAATTTGTGCGCAGCTTCCTACCGTAGCCCACGTATCTACCATAGTGCCTTCGTCCACATAAGCACCTATATTTACGTAACTTGGCATTAATATAGTTCCAGCAGAAATATATGCACCATGCCTTGCTACCGCATGTGGAACTACTCGAATTCCTTTTTCTGCATAACCTCGTTTTAAGGGTATTTTATCATGAAATTCCAGAGGCCCACATTCAATCGTTTCCATTTTTTGGATTGGAAAATATAAAACAACGGCTTTTTTAACCCATTCGTTAACTTGCCATCCACCTGAAACAGGTTCTGCAACTCTTAATTCGCCTTTATCAAGTAAATCTATTACTGTTCTTATAGCAGAAATAGTATTATTATCCTTTAATAGTTCTCTGTTATCCCAAGCTTTTTCTATAATTTGTTTTAATTCCGTCATTATCCTAATTATTTTCAGCAAATATAATAGCTAACATTTAAAAACAGGAATGATAAGCACATAATATTATCAAGTTTTATCAAGTTAAATGACATCTTTTAGTGTTGTTTTTCAGTTCATATAACATCATTTTTATCCTTGATCGTATCTAAATTCTCGATGAAATACATTTTGATTGTATTTCGTCTATAACACTGTACATTTTAACAGTTTATCTACAAAAATAGTCCATTCCACTACTAAACGAAAATACTAGGCGTATATCTAATTTTTTGCTCGTAAAGGTACATGTGGATATATATTTGAATCATCAAACAATGATAAACAGATGAAAACAAATATTTACATATTATTAATTTTATTACTTTCTTTCTCTTTCGGAAATGCTCAAACTATAGAGTTTACTGCTGAGGTTGAAAATAATGAAACTATAGCTGTAACTAATGATGTTGAAACTGTTACTCTAAACGATGTTACTGAAACTAATACAGTAATTGAAAATGATTCATTATTTATTAATGCTAATGAATTAAGAGAATCAATTGCTCGTGGTACTAGTGATATTAGAATTTACTTAAACCGTGAAAGAAAAGTTAGTAATATTAGTATTGTTTTTCCAAAGATTAATAAAGCTGTTAAAGCTTAAACGATAATGTTCAAATATTAATAATTAAGTTTAATTACATTGAAAGACTGTCTGAAAAGATGGTCTTTCTTTTTTATATACTATTTTTGAATAAAAAGAATTAGATGGCTCGAATTTTAGCATTAGACTTTGGAACAAAAAGAACAGGTATTGCAGTAACTGATGAGTTAAAAATTATTGCTTCAGGTTTAACAACTGTTAATACTAAAAATTTACTTTTGTTTTTGAAAGACTATGTAAAAAAGGAATCTGTCGAATTATTTTTGATAGGTGAGCCAAAACAAATGGATAATACAGCTTCTGAAAGCGAAGTAAACATAGTTTCATTTATAAAAAAATTAGAAAAAAGAATTCCAAATATCCCTATTAAAAGAGTTGATGAACGATTTACTTCCAAAATAGCATTTCAAACAATGATTGATAGTGGGCTAAAGAAAAATCAACGAAAAAATAAAGCGCTGATTGATGAGATAAGTGCCACACTTATTTTACAAAGTTATTTATACGCTTTAAAGTAAAATGCCTTGTAGTAATATTTTAGATATAATTACAATCAATAAATTTTAAGTTAGTATTTTTGCATGGAATAAAAATTGCATAATGATTTTACCTATTGTCGCTTACGGTGATCCTGTTTTAAAGAAAAAGGCAAGTAGCATTACAAAAGATTATCCCAAATTTGACGAGCTTTTAGAAAACATGTTCGAAACCATGTATAATGCCTTTGGAGTTGGTTTAGCGGCACCTCAAATTGGGTTGCCAATTAGATTGTTTTTAGTAGACACATCTCCGTTTGCAGAAGATGAGGATTTCACAGAAGAAGAGCAATTAGAATTAAAAGAGTTTAAACGTGTTTTTATAAATGCCAAAATAATTAAACAAGAGGGAGATGAATGGGCTTTTAATGAAGGCTGTTTAAGTATACCAGATGTTAGGGAAGATGTTTATAGAAAACCTAAGATAACAATTGAATACTTGGATGAAAGTTTTAAAAAGCATACAGAAGTTTTTGAAGGATTAATTGCACGGGTTATACAGCATGAATATGATCATATAGAAGGAATACTCTTCACGGATAAACTTTCAAGCTTAAAAAAACGACTTATTAAGGGAAGGCTAATAAATATTTCTAAAGGAAAAATTAAAGTTGATTATAGGATGCGTTTTCCAGATCAAAAAAAGAGACGATAATATTTGCGAGCCACTAATAAACATTTGATATTTGATCCCCAATAAAAAATAATTTATGAGTTTAGATAAAGTATTATCAATATCCGGAAAACCAGGATTATATAAATTAATAGCACAAACACGAGGTGGTTTTGTGGCCGAATCATTGTTGGATAATAAACGTATTTCTGTAAGTGTTCAGAACAATGTAAGTGTATTAAGTGAAATTGCTATATATACTTTAACTGAAGAGATACCTCTAAAACAAGTTTTTGAAAGTATCAAAAAGAAGGAAAATGGAAAAGAAGCTTCTATAAAACCAAAAGACGGTAAGGATAAGTTAGAAGAATATTTCTTTGATGTGTTACCTGATTATGATGAAGATAGAGTATATGCTAGTGATATTAAAAAAGTAATTCAGTGGTACAATTTATTGCAAAAACATAATATGTTGGATGCTTTAGACACGAAGGATGAACCTGCTGAAACTAAGGATGAAGAAGAATAAATAAAAGAAAATATATAAATAAAAAACCTCCTATTTGGAGTTTTTTTATGCATTTAATTTAATGACTTGAGTGTTTTTTTTTGTTTTCAAATAAACTCATTATATACAAATTTAATAGAATTAGAGTAAAAGCATAAATAGTATCTTCAATAGGAATTGTAAATATTCGAATATTTAAATTTTCCAAATTGTTATACCAAACCACCTCATTTTCAATAAAACTTCCAGTTAAAATACCGTTCACAATAAAAAATGGAATAAGCATTATTAAAAAAGTTAAATAAAAATGGCTTAATAAATTAATATTTTGACGGACAACAATTATAATTAATACGGATGCCAATGAAAAATTGATAAGTGTATACCATTTGTTGTAATTGAAACTTAAAAGCAGAATTAGTGTTATAAAAAGTATATAACTAATTATTTTAGTAGCGAACTTTGTTAATTTAAATTTTGGAAAATAATATAGCAATGCATAATGTGTAAAAACACAAGCATATGGAATACAAAAAAAGAATAGCCATTCTTCTATTGGTAAAGCAAAGAGTTTTAATCCTAAAAAGTAGTTCTCATTAAATCCCCAAATCCCTGCATTTGTAAAAAAAATATCCCAAGGTAAAAAAATAAGCATGCTAATGATAATACCTATAAATAAAGGCTTCCAGAGCTTGTAAAACTTTAATTTAGGGTGAAAACTAAATAAAAATGGAATAGATAAAGAACCTAAATTTAGTAACAGATATAAATATGTCATCTGTTATTTCTTAAAATATTTAAATGGGACGAATAGCATTCCGAAGCATTCTCCTTCATCTTTTCCTAAATGTTTATGATGAATTTTGTGTGCGCGTCTAACGCCTTTTGCATACCAATTGTTGGCATTTCTAAAAAGTTTAAACCGCTGATGTATAAAAATGTCATGAACAATAAAATAAGATAAGCCATAAGCGAAAATTCCTAATCCAATTGGCAAACCTTCCCAAAAACTGGTATATTTCCAAAGCAGGAAAAAACCAATGCTTACTACAGCATAAAAAATAAAAAAGGCATCGTTGCGTTCAAACCAACTTTCATGATCCTTTTTATGGTGATCTTTGTGTAAACTCCACAAAAAGCCATGCATAATGTATTTATGTGTAAACCACGCCATAAACTCCATAAAGCAATAAGTTGCAATAAAAATTAATATCCAAAAAAAGGTTTGCATCATTTAAAATCTACATTAAATTTAATTGATATTTTACATAGCTACGCATTAATAGTTCGATTTTCTTCGGATTAGAAACACGTATTCTTGAATTTTTTATTTTTAAGGCAGGTGTTTTTTTAAGTTTTTTTAATAGTTGATTGTAATATCTGTAAGCCATAAAAACCCCAAATTTAGCTTCTATAGGAAGTTTTTTTATACCACTTAAGCCTTTTTCAAAATCTCCTTCAATATCATTGATAATATATCGTTTTGTCGATTCATCTAAATTTTTCAAATCAGTGTTTGGAAAATAAGATCTATCCAACCCCTCAAAGTCAGCTTTTAAGTCCCTTAAAAAGTTTACTTTTTGAAAAGCAGAACCTAAGGCCATGGCGGTATCTTTAAGTTCATTGTATTTAACATCATCTCCTTTAACAAAAACTTTTAAGCACATAAGCCCCACAACATCCGCAGAACCATAAATGTAAGCTTTATAATCTTCTACTGTAAGATAATCAGTTTTATGTAAATCCATTCGCATACTTTTCATGAAGGCGTCTACTAATGACTTATCTAAGTCATATTTATGAAATGTGTGTTGAAATGAATTTAAAATAGGATTTAGGCTAATTTTATTTTTTATTGATAATTCTAAATCATCAGAAAACCTGTTGAAAAGTTCTTCTTTATTAAAATCATGAAAAGAATCTACAATTTCATCCGCAAATCGCACAAACCCATAGATATTATAAATATCACTTCTGATTGATTTGTATAGCATCTTAGTAGCTAATGAAAAGGATGTGCTGTATGTATTTGTTACAAGCTTGCTGCTATTGTAAGAAACGGTATCAAATAATGACTTCATACTAATATGCTATGGTGTTTTGTTATTAAATCAGCTACTAACTTTCCAGAAATTAATGATGGTGGCACACCAGGTCCAGGAACAGTTAATTGACCAGTAAAAAATAAATTTTGAACATTTTTACTTTTCAGTTTGGGTCTTAAAAAAGCTGTTTGCATTAATGTATTTGCCATGCCATAGGCATTTCCTTTATATGAATTGTAATCTTTTATAAAGTCGTTGATGCAAAAACTTTCCCTAAATATAATATCATTTTTTACATTTTGCGACGTTAAATTTTCAAAACGTGAAATTATTTTATCAAAATACATTGCTCTTAGCTCTGGAGTATCTTCAATACCTGGAGCTAACGGAATTAAAAATATACCAGCTTCTTTTCCATTTGGCGCAACATTATCATCTGTTATACTTGGAAAACTTGCATAAAAAAGTGGATTTTCTGGCCATTTCGGACTATCATAAATAGCCTCTGCATGTACATCAAAATCTACATCAAAAAATAATGTGTGATGGTTTACATTTTTTAATTTCTTGTTAAAACCGACATAAAATAGTAGGGAAGAAGGCGCAAAAGTCTTCTTTTTCCAATAGTTTTCAGAATATTGCCTAAATGGTTTATCTAAAAGTGTTTCCGTATGATGATAATCAGCACCACTTACTACAATATCAGAATAGAAATTTTGTCCGTTTGAAACGATCCCTTTTGCTTCCTTGTTATTTACAATTATTTTTTCAATTGGTGAATTCACTTTAATCGTAACTCCAAGTTCTTTAGCTAAATTTTCCATAGCAAGAATGACTTGATACATACCTTTTTTAGGATGAAATGTACCTAAACCAAAATCAGCATAATTCATGAAGCTATAAAATGAAGGAGTATCGCTAGGTTTAGCGCCTAAAAATAATACTGGAAATTCAAGAATTTTAACTAATCTATCGTTTTTAAATTCTTTGCGAACATCTTTTTTTATGGTGCTAAAAAATTGATTGATTTTTTTTATTGTTGCTGGTGTAATTAATTCGAGTGGAGACACTCCAGGATTATAAACTAAATCCTTAATAGCAATGTCATAATTGTTTTTTGCTTGGTTAATGAACTTCTTTAGCTTTTTTGCGCTTCCAGGTTCTTCTTTTTCAAAAGCTATAGTTATTTTTTCAAGAGTATCTTCAATCGTTATGTAATCGTCTTTACCAAAGTAAACACTATAAGCGGGATTTAATTTTTCTAAAGCATAATAATCTGAGGGCTTCTTATTAAAATCAGAAAAAAAACGTTCAAAAACATCGGGCATCCAATACCATGTAGGGCCTATATCAAAGGTAAAGCCATCTTTAACAAGTTGTCTGGCACGACCACCAATCGTACTATTTTTTTCAAAAATGGTAACCTTGTAACCAGCTTGAGCTAGATAGCAAGATGCGGCTAGAGAAGAAAAGCCTGAGCCTATTATATTTACTGTGTTTTTCATAAATGTTTAACAAATATAATAAAAACTTAAACAAAAAATCTATAACTCTTTAACTAAATTTTCTATCGAGTTGAAAATAGTTATTTTTTGAAATTTATTGTCAATTTTAACCTCAGAAAGCTGTTTGCCTAAAATAAATAGCTTTGTATTATCCTTTTCTAACAATAATTTGTTGAATTTCTTTAAATAATCTGGAATATCCTGTGCTATCGGATAAACAGTAAAATATGAGACAAAAGTAACTTCGTCAAAAAACTCAAGTAAATCTGTTAAACTATCCATTGGAACGCTTTCTCCTAGGAAAATAGTATGGTAGCCCTTGCTCCTTAATTGATAGTTTACAAAAAGAAGCCCAATGTCATGAATTTCATTTTCAGGTAAGAAAAGAACAAATGTTTTTGAAGCCGGTTTTGGCTCCAAAAGTTGCAGTCGTTCTGTATTTAAAAGTATTTTTTGTTTTATATGTACTGATAAAAAATGCTCATGTGCAGGAGTGATTGTGTTGGTTTGCCATAAAAGTCCAATCTCATTGAGTAGAGGGAGAAACACGGAATAAAAAATTTCACTAAACGTCTTGTTCTCAAGCAAATTGTTGTAGGTATTGTAAAACAATACTTGGTCAAAATTAATCATAGCCATTTTCAATGCATTAATGGCGTGATCTTCTACTTTAGCTCTCGAAGCAATCTCTCTTACCCTAATTGGAATTTGTTCTTCATCAAGTTGAGCTATTTTTGAAATTTTCAGCCCATTATTATTTAGAAAAGAGATATTTAAAAGCTTCTGAAAACTTGATAAATTGTAATTTCTAATATTAGTATCAGATCTATCAGGGCTTAATAAATTATATCGCTTTTCCCAAATACGAATAGTGTGAGCCTTTATACCTGTTAGGTTTTCTAAATCTTTTATACTAAAATTAACCTTGATGTTGTTCATTGAAAACAAATTTTTGTTAAACAAAAGTAATGTATTTTTATTAAATGAACAACAAATTTTATCCTAAGGCGTCAGTATTTAATTAGTGTAATTATTTAAATATTGACAGAGTAGATGATAAAGTGAATTTGTTAAAGTGCGCACGAGAAGATTCGAACTTCCACATCCTAAAACGGATACTGGCCCCTCAAGCCAGCGCGTCTACCAATTCCGCCACGTGCGCATTAATGAAGTGAGTAAAAATAGAAAAAGTTAAGCAATTTAGCTTAACTTTTTCAGTGACCGGGCTGGGGCTCGAACCCAGGACCCTCTCCTTAAAAGGGAGATGCTCTACCAACTGAGCTACCAGGTCATTAAATAAAAATGCTAACGTATTGTTGTTAGCGGGTGCAAATATAAAATGTTTAATTAATAAAACCATACTTTTTTTGGAGAAATTTTTGTTTTTTTGCATCACATATGTGTATGTTTTTAATAATCAATTTATAGCATCAAAATGATATTAGTTTTAATTGGGTATATGGCTTCTGGAAAGTCAACTATAGGGAATAAATTGGCCAAAAAATTAAACTATAAATTTATTGATTTAGATGATTATATCAAAAAGAAAGAAAATCTATCAGTAGCTGATATTTTTAAATCCAAAGGAGAAATCTATTTCAGGAAACAGGAATCACACTATTTAAACGAACTATTACAAACAAAAGGTAATATGATTTTATCGGTTGGTGGCGGGACACCTTGCTATAGTAATAATATGGAGCTGATCTTACAGTCTAGATTTGTTAGAAGTATTTATCTAAAAGCCTCAATTTCTACATTGGTAAAAAACCTCACTAAAAATAAAAACGAGCGTCCTTTAATTGCACATTTAAAAACAGACGAATCCTTGACTGAGTTTATTGGGAAGCATTTATTTGAACGTATTTCATACTATAGTCAAGCTGAAATTCAAATAATCACTGATGCAAAAAGTAAAAAAGAAATAGTTGAAGAAATTGTTTTGAATTTATTCTAAAGCGGCTTCATAACTTTTTCCTTCTAACACTACATTAATGTGTTCGTGCAACGAAGTAGAAAGTGAAATTCCTTTAAAATCAGCTTTCACTGGATATTTTTTATGATTTCTATTAACAAGAACAGCTGTTTTAAATTGTTTTAAAGGCACATTTAAAAAATGCTTCACTCCATAAATTAAAGTAGTTCCAGAATTTAATACATCATCAACAAGCACTAAAGATTTATTTTTATAATCTTCCGAAGAAACAGATGTTTTAATTTCTGCTTGTGGATTTTTTTTATCAATACTAACCTTACATAGTATAGGATTTATATCTGATATTTTTTGAAGAATAGATTTTAATTTTTTTGCAAGTATAAATCCATTCTTATCTATGCCTGCCAGAATAACTTCTTTTTCATTGACATTGGTTTCGTAAATTTGAAACGCAATACGCCTAATTTTATGATTTATTTCATCATGATTTAGTATCACGTTATTCTTAGTCGCCATAATTAATTATTGTAAATTTAAACTATAAAATTACTCAATTTCATCAGTAAAATCATCAATATCTCTTCTATCTTTTTTAGTAGGCCGTCCAACTCCCTTTTTTCTGTAATAATCTTTTGAATATTTTAATAGCTCTCTTGCTTCAAATTGTTCTTTTGGTGTAATATCAGTTCTGTAAATATCGACCAATTTGGCGCCAATTCTACTATCAGGAATATCGTTTACTTTTAATTTATAGTTTATCTGATCTTTCCGCAATTCAATTGTGTCTTGCGCATAGACATCTCTGCTAGGTTTTACAACGTCACCATTTACACGTACTTGACCTTTTTTACATGCTGTAGTAGCAATCGATCTAGTTTTGTAGTACCTAATACACCATAAATACTTGTCTATTCGCATATAATTATTCTAAAAACTACGTTAATGTTATTGTGCAAGAATATATTAAAATTGTATCTTGCGACCTCAAAAATAAGCAATAATGACATTAAGAAAAGTTACTTTATATATTTTAATTTTGATGCTAGGATTTGTATCCTGTAAAAAGGATGATAGCCTTCTTGATATAGAAGTTGAACTAAGAGACAGAACCGAACAACAATTGGTTGATAACGATTCAATAATTAATTACTTAGAAACTCATTATTACAATTCAGATTTTTTTGATGCTTCAAATACAGATCCAAACACAAAAGATTTAATAATTATGCCGTTAGGTGAAGGCGAAACTTCAGCTCCAGATGGTAACACACTTTTATTTAACGCTGTTGAAACAAAAGCTATTGTTTTTGCAGAAACCGATTATCAATATTATATTTTAAGATTAAACCAAGGAGGCGGAGTAGATTCTCCAACCTTTGCTGATAATGTTTTAGTTACGTACGAAGGATTTACTTTAGATGGAGAAGTGTTTGATAGTAAAGTAAACCCCGATACTCCTTTTGATTTGTTAAATTTAATACCAGTTTGGAGAAAAGTTTTACCACAATTTAATACGGCTGAAAGCTTTATTGAAAATAGTGATGGAACAGTAGAATATTTAAACCAAGGAACAGGCGTTATGTTTGTACCATCTGGTTTAGGATATTTTTCGAGCTCGGCTACAGGTATTTCGTCTTATTCTCCTTTAATATTTAAATTTGAATTATATAAAAAGATTGAAAACGACCATGACGGTGATGGCATACCTTCGTACAAAGAAGATTTAAATAATGATGGAGAGTTTAATGTAAATTTTGAAAACCTAAAAGATGATACCGATGATGACACGGATGGCGATGGAACTCCAGATTATTTAGACAAAGATGATGATGGAGATAGTATACCAACAAGAAATGAGGATCTTGATAATGATGGCGACCCAACAAATGATATTGGTGCTAATGGAATTCCTAATTATTTAGACCCTGAAGAAACAGGGTTTATAATTAAATCATAAATTTTTTAAAATTTAAAAGCCTCACAATTGTGAGGCTTTTTTTATAATAAATAAGATAGTTTATAGAATAAGGGAAAAACTTAAAATCAATTGGTCTGGTCGTGTATCTAACCTACTTGTGCCAACACCATTATTACCAATAAATGTAGCTTCATTATCACTAAAACCTCTTTCATATCTTAAATCAATACCAAGTTTATTAATATTAAGTCCAATACCAAAATTTAGCCCTACAGTAAATTCATTCTCTACATCATTTATTGCAACACCGTCAAATTCTGTATCTAAAATATATTGAAATGAGGGTCCACCAAAAACACTAATTGGGCCTAGTATTTTCACACCAAATAACATGGGTGCATCAAATTTCTGCATTTTAAAACTATCGTCATTGTAATCACTTTTTGTACTTGTATAAATAAGTTCCGGTTTAAAATAAACCTCATTTCCAATTTTACCAAATAAACCTAAATGATAACCAACGTTTCTATCGGGGTTTTGTGCGTTTTCTTCAATAGATTTAAAATAGTCACCATTAGCATTGTAATTTAACCCTGCTTTAAATCCAATTCCTGTAGCTGTTTGTGCCATTGTAGCAATTGGTGTGATAATAACAATAAGTAAAATAAAAAATAATTTTCTCATAATATTCGTTTTAAGATTTTGTTACTAATATCAAAAACGTTGCCAAATCCATATTATTTTCTTTTTAATATAATCATTTCCTTTTTCAGTTATTTATCTTTGCCGACCGAAGTGTTGATTTATATGAAATTTGAATTAAAAGGAAAAGATTCGCAAAGTAAGGCGAGAGCGGGTAAAATAACAACAGATCATGGCGTTATTGAAACACCCATTTTTATGCCAGTTGGTACAGTTGCCTCGGTAAAAGGAGTGCATCAAAGAGAGCTAAAAAATGATATAAATCCTGACATTATTTTAGGTAATACATATCATTTATATCTAAGACCTCAAACCAATGTATTAGAAAAGGCTGGTGGCCTTCATAAATTCATGAATTGGGATAGAAATATTCTAACCGATTCCGGTGGCTATCAGGTGTATTCTCTTTCAGCGAATAGAAAAATTAAGGAGGAAGGTGTGAAATTTAAATCTCATATCGATGGAAGTTATCATACATTTACTCCAGAAAATGTGATGGAATTACAACGGACTATTGGAGCCGATATAATTATGGCTTTTGACGAATGTACGCCTTATCCTTGCGATTATAATTACGCAAAACGTTCTATGCATATGACGCATAGGTGGTTAGATAGATGCATTAATCACTTAGAAAAAACACCATTAAAATACGATTACAACCAAGCATTTTTTCCTATTGTTCAAGGTAGCACATATAAAGATTTAAGAAAGCAATCTGCGGAATATATTGCCAATGCGGGAGCAATAGGTAACGCTATTGGTGGATTATCGGTTGGAGAACCTGCAGAAGAAATGTATGCCATGACAGATGTAGTTTGTGCTATTTTACCAGAAGATAAACCACGCTATTTAATGGGGGTTGGTACACCGATCAATATTTTGGAAAATATAGCGTTAGGAATTGATATGTTTGATTGTGTTATGCCAACGCGTAATGCCAGGAACGGAATGTTGTTCACAGCTACTGGAACCATAAATATTAAAAATTTAAAATGGGCTGAAGATTTTTCGCCAATTGATGAGATGGCAATTACTTTTGTAGATACTGAATATAGTAAAGCTTATTTAAGACATTTATTTACGGTTAATGAATTGCTAGGAAAACAAATTGCAACTATACATAATTTAGGATTCTATTTATGGTTGGTTCGAGAAGCCAGAAAACATATATTAGCAGGAGATTTTAATACTTGGAAGGAAAAAATGGTAAAACAGTTAGATAATAGGTTGTAATATTAAATGAAAATACTCGATTGGTACATATTAAAACGCTATCTGTTTACATTTTTCATGATGTTGCTGTTGTTTATTCCTATTGGTATAACAGTACATCTCGCTGAAAAAATTGGAAAAATACTTGAAAATGAAGTTCCAGCCAATGAGGTATTAGTCTATTTGTTAGATTTTACTGTTTATTTTGCACATTTATTATTTCCGTTATTTTTATTTTTATCTGTAATTTGGTTTACTTCAAAACTTGCAAATAATACCGAGGTTATAGCATTTTTAAGCTCTGGTGTATCATTTTCTCGTTTTTTAAGACCCTATTTAATTGGCGCTTTTATAGTTGGTATTTTGGCTATTATTCTAGGCTTATATTTGGCTCCAAAGGCTAGCGAAGGATTTAATGATTTTAGCTATAAATATTTTAAAAAAGGGAGAAGCGCTGTTGTAAATACCGATGTTTTTAGGCAAATAAATGATGATGAAATTATTTATGTAAGTAGTTTTGATGTAAAAAACAAACAAGGTAATAATTTTACATTAGAACATTTTGACGGCAACGAACTTAAATTCAAAATAACAGCAACTACAATAAAATATATTGAAAAAGATACTTTATACAGGCTAACTAATTATGTTAAACGCGAAATTGGCGAAAATGAAGATAAGTTAGATATAGTTAGAAGAAAAGATACACTTTTTGAATTCGACGTTGATGATCTAATTCCTGTTATTTATGCGGCAGAAACTAAAATGTATGGCGATTTAAAACAATTTATTGCGAAAGAAGAAGCGCGCGGATCTTCAAACGTTGGTCGTTTTAAATTAGTGTTATACAGAAAGTGGAGTTTACCAGTTTCAGTATTTATATTAACAATAATTGCCGTGGCTGTGTCTTCTATAAAAAGAAGAGGTGGTATGGGAGTTAATCTTGCGGTAGGTATTTGTATTGCGATGGTATTTGTGTTTTTCGATAAGATTTTTGGCGTTATGGCAGAACAATCCGATTTCCCACCTATCATAGCCGTATGGTTTCCTAATTTCATTTTTGGTATTTTAGCTGTTTACCTTCTGTATAATGCCAAACGTTAAACTTAAAAATTATTTCCATCTTCATTTTTTAGTTTTTATAGCTGGTTTTACTGCAATTTTAGGAGAACTTATAACAATAAAAGCTGTTAATTTAGTTTGGTATAGAATGGTTATGGCATCAATTTTAATGTTGCTATATATTGTTATCGCAAAAGTTAAATTACGAGTTAGCCCAAAAGCAATTATTAGATTTTCAATAGCCGGTATAATTATCGCCTTACATTGGATTACTTTTTTTGGAGCAATTGATGAGGCAAATATTTCTATTGCGCTTGCTATGTTTTCTACAGGTGCATTTTTTGCATCTTTTATAGAACCTATAATTTATAAACGAACCATAATTTGGTATGAGATAATTTTCGGAATCATTGTTATTATTGGGGTTTTCATAATAACACAAAGTGAACTAAAATATCTTACCGGTATTGTTTTAGGAATTTCATCAGCGTTTTTTTCATCTCTTTTTGCGGTTTTAAATGGAAGTTTTTTAAAGCGGAATACGGCAACAGTCATATCGTTTTATGAGTTTTTAAGTGGTGTTTTCTTTATTTCAATTTATATATTTTGTTTTGGTGATGGATTTAATGCAGATTTTTTTAATATAAGTCAATCCGATTTAGGATATCTATTTATTTTGGCTTCAGTTTGTACAACCTATGCTTTTATAGCAGCTGTGTACGTAATGAAAGTAATTAGCCCCTATAGTGTAGTGTTAACTTATAATTTAGAACCAATTTATGGAATAATGTTGGCAGTAATTTTATTTCCAGAAAAGGAAAAAATGAGTGTCTCATTTTATTATGGAGCGGCAATAATTATTAGCGTGGTTTTATTAAATGCTGCTTTAAAATACAAAAGAAAATTAAAAAGAAGCCATACATAACACGCTATGAAAATTAAAGTTTTTATATTTGTATACTAACCGAAAATAATAAGTTAAAATAAAATTCTTATGGAATATTTAGAATTTGAACTCCCGATAAAAGACCTTGAAGACCAATTAGAAAAATGTAAAGTAATTGGAGAAGAAAGTGATGTTGATGTAACTGAAACATGTGCTCAAATTCAGGAAAAATTAAAAATTACACAGAAAGAGATATACAAGAACTTAACACCTTGGCAACGTGTTCAAATGTCAAGACACCCTGATAGACCTTATACGTTAGATCATATTAAGGCCATTTGCGGAACTACTTATTTAGAATTACATGGAGATAGAAGCTTTAAAGATGATAAAGCTATGATTGGTGGATTAGGTAAAATTGGTGATCAAAGTTTTATGTTTATTGGTCAACAAAAAGGTTTTAATACAAAAACACGTCAGTATAGAAATTTTGGAATGGCAAACCCAGAAGGATATAGAAAAGCTTTGCGATTGATGAAATCTGCAGAAAAGTTTGGAATTCCAGTAGTGACACTTTTAGATACTCCAGGGGCATATCCAGGGCTAGAAGCTGAAGAGCGTGGGCAGGGAGAAGCTATTGCTAGAAACATTTTAGAAATGACGCGACTAAAAGTGCCTATTATCACTATAGTTATTGGTGAAGGAGCTTCTGGTGGCGCGTTGGGTATTGGAGTAGGTGATAAAGTACTAATGTTAGAAAATACTTGGTATTCTGTAATATCACCAGAATCTTGCTCATCAATTTTATGGAGAAGCTGGGAGTATAAAGAAAAAGCAGCTGAAGCTTTAAAGCTGACGGCAGCTGATATGAAAAAACTTAAGTTAGTTGATGAAATTATAAAAGAACCACTTGGTGGAGCTCACAGAGATCGAGAAAAAACATTCCAATCTGTAAGTAATGCGATAGTTAAATCGTATGAAGCACTTAAAAACTTATCACCAAAAGAATTAGTTGCACAACGCATGGATAAATATGCTCAAATGGGTGTTTATAAAGGCTAATCTCTTTAGTACCATAACATATAAAAATTGTAAATAAAACACTTTATGATTTTTCTATGCTTATTGACAATAATTTGAAGTTATTAACAGTTAAATTGTTAACCATTTGTGAACAATGGAAATTGTTAAATCTCTCAAATTTCTATCTTTTTAGTTACTTTCGCAGTCATGAAACAACCCAGCCAGTTACAAGGATATAAAGTTGATAAAAGTACTATTATCAATCTTGAAAAAGGAAAAATACCACCCCAAGCACTTGATTTAGAAGAGGTTGTGTTAGGTGCGATGATGATTGATAAAAAAGGGGTTGATGAAGTAATTGATATTTTAAGTCCCGAAGCTTTTTATAAGGAGTCACATCAACATATTTTTCAAGCTATTTTACATTTGTTTGAAAATAGCGAACCGGTCGATTTATTAACCGTTTCAAGTCAACTTAAAAAGAATTCAAAATTAGAACTTTCGGGCGGTGATTTTTACTTAATATCTCTAACTCAAAAAGTATCTTCATCTGCACATATCGAGTTTCATGCACGGATTATTTTACAGAAATTTATTCAGCGTAGTTTAATTAAAATTTCAAGTGAAATTATTGAAGATTCTTATGATGAAACTAAAGATGTTTTTGATTTATTAGATAATGCTGAATCTAAATTATACGAAGTTACTCAGGGAAATATTAAGAAATCTAGTGAGACGGCACAAGATTTAGTGATTCAAGCTAAAAAGAAAATTGAAGAAATTTCTAATAAAGAAGGACTAAGTGGTATTCCAACTGGTTTTAATAAGTTAGATAAATTAACTTCAGGTTGGCAGCCATCCGATTTAATTATAGTAGCTGCGCGTCCTGGTATGGGTAAAACGGCATTAACATTATCTATGGCTCGAAATATTGCTGTAGACCTTAACATACCAGTCGCTTTTTTTTCATTAGAAATGGCGTCAGTACAATTAATAACCCGATTAATATCAAGTGAAACTGGCTTATCATCTGAAAAGTTAAGAACAGGTAAGCTTGAAAAACATGAGTGGGAACAACTAAATGTAAAAGTAAAAGGATTAGAAAAAGCACCATTATTTATTGATGATACTCCTTCACTTTCTATTTTTGACTTAAGAGCAAAAGCCCGTAGACTTTCATCACAACATGGTATTAAATTAATAATGATTGATTATTTACAATTGATGACAGGTGGAAGTAGCCACGGCGGCAATCGTGAACAAGAAATATCAATGATTTCTCGAAACCTGAAGGCATTGGCAAAAGAATTGAATATTCCAGTAATTGCGCTTTCACAATTATCGCGTGCTGTAGAGACACGTGGTGGAAGTAAACGTCCGTTATTATCAGATTTACGTGAATCTGGTGCGATTGAACAAGATGCTGATATTGTTAGCTTTATTTACAGACCAGAATATTATAAAATTGATGAATGGGATGATGAAGAACGCTCTCCAACAGAGGGGCAAGCAGAATTTATTATAGCAAAACATCGTAATGGTGGTTTAGATAATATACGTTTAAAATTCATTGGTCATTTAGGTAAATTTGACAATCTTGATGATTACGATTCACCTTTTGAATTTCATTCTAAAATGAATGCAGCGGCTAATGATAACACTTTTAAAGCAGATAATTTTAAAGCAAATCCTGATGAGGCATTTGGAAGCTCGTTTAATGAAGATGAGGAAAACGATGTGCCATTTTAAAAATTAAACTCCTGTTAAAGAGTAACTGTTAAGAACATATTTTGTTTATCTTTCGGTCTATGAAAAAGACCCTATTAATCATTTTCTTTCTATTTATTTCAATAAGTTCTTTTGCTTCATACGTGCTTATTCCTATGGACGTAGATAGTCAGAAAAATCATTTAAAAGCCTACGGAATAACCTATTGGACTTTAAATAAGCAATTAAAAGTAAAATGGCTTCTTAATTATAGAGGTGGTTCTTTTTTATTGCCAGATACAGATGAAATTCAGCGCGAGTGCCAAATACGAGGTGTCTCTTTTGAGGTTATTTCAAATGCTAGCGCAGAAAGCATATTAGAAGAAATTAGCAGTCCAAGTCAAAACATGGAGGCTGTAGTTTTAGAAAAAGCTCCTAAAATTGCCGTTTATACACCACATGGAAATCAACCTTGGGACGATGCAGTAACTATGGTTTTGAAATATGCCGAAATCCCATATGAAACTGTTTATGATGAAGAAGTTCTTAACGATGGCTTATTACTTTTTGATTGGCTACACCTACATCATGAAGATTTTACAGGACAATTTGGTAAATTTTACGCGCAATATCGTGCAACATCATGGTATATTCAAGAAAAAAAAGACGCTGAATTATTAGCAGATAAGCTAGGCTACAATAAAGTCTCTGAAGAAAAGTTGGCAGTTGCCTTAAAAATTCGAGATTACGTAATAGGAGGTGGTTTCATGTTTGCGATGTGCAGTGCAACCGATAGTTTTGATATCGCTCTTTCAGCTGAAGGAGTCGATATTTGTGAACCTATGTTTGATGGTGATGGGAGTGATGCTGGTTACCAAAATAAAATTGACTACAATAAAACTTTTGCGTTCACTAATTATACCTTGGAGCGCAGTCCAATGATTTATGAGTTTTCGTCAATAGATATGACGAGAAAACGAAACATTCCAAGAACATCAGATTATTTTTCGCTTATGGAATTTTCTGCTAAATGGGATCCTATACCAACTATGCTGTGCCAAAATCATACAGCATTGGTTAAAGGATTTATGGGGCAAACAACTTCATTCACTCGGAATGAAATAAAATCAAATGTTCTAGTATTGGGTGAAACTAAATTAAACGGAGAGGCAAAGTACATACATGGTATCAAAGGGAAAGGTTTTTTTACTTTTTATGGTGGTCATGATCCTGAAGATTATCAACACAGAGTAGGTGATGCTAAAACGGAACTCGATTTGCACCCAACTTCACCAGGATATAGACTTATATTAAATAATGTGCTATTTCCCGCGGCGAAAAAGAAGAAACAAAAAACTTAATAATCTTGGTTTTCTACTGTGTAATTGTGGTTTTAGAAAACGTGTAAATAAACCCATCAGCAGCACTACCTTCAGAAGTTTCATTTTCATTTATAACTAACTCATTAGAAGTTAAGGTCATGCTTCCAACCTCAATGTCATCCACAATTATATAGGATTCATCTTCAACGTTAAAAATGGAATAGCTATAATTTCCAGAATCTAATCCATCCTGTTTTGTGTCATCATTATTTTGGTTATCGACACTTAGAGTTTCAGTCGAATCATTAAATTCCCATATAATGGTGCCTACTTCAAAGTTGTCATTTACTCCTTCAAAACCACCACTAACGTTAACCAAGTTCCAGTATATTTTTACAATTTGAGGAGGTGTGTTGTTGGTTTCATTACCAAGAGAACAATTGAATAATGTAAGAAAACAGATAATTAAAATTAAAATAGGTTTTTTCATTTTTATAGTTTGATTTGTATATTGAAGATGAGAAGATACTTAAAAGGTTGCGTAATAATTTAAAATTTAATTTTCATTTAACTGTTAATCTGTATTTGGTTCTTTAGTGTAAATTTGATAAAAATAATTATAACATGAAATTTTTTCAGAAAGAAATACATTTAAAACCACATAAGCGAGGGTTTCATTTAATCCAAATTCCGTTTTAGACGCCATTTCAGAAATTTCACAAATTAAAATAGGTCAGTTACAGGTTTTTATAAAGCATACTTCAGCAAGTTTAAGCTTAAATGAGAATGCCGATGAAACGGTGAGGGAAGATTTTGAAAGCCATTTTAATGTGTCGGTTCCAGAAAACGCTGCTTATTATAAGCATACTTATGAAGGATCTGATGATATGCCAGCACATATAAAGGCGTCGTTATTGGGATCATCAGTTCAAGTGCCAATTACCAATGGAAAGCTAAATTTAGGTATTTGGCAAGGTTTCTATTTATGTGAACATAGAGACTATGGCGGATCCAGAAAGATAGTTATAACTGCTTTTGGAATTTAAATCGACATTGCTTTTATCATCTTTTCTAAAATAATTTCAACTCCAAAATTATCATTGCTTTTTGTATTAAAATTTGCTACTTCTTTAACATTAGGATGAGCGTTTTCCATAGCAAAGCTATATTTAGCTAGCTTTAACATGTCAATATCGTTGTTGTAATCACCAAAAACAAGAGTTTCTTGATGTGAAATGTTGTTTGTTTTTTGAATTAACTTAATGGCATTCCCTTTATTAGCTTTACTATCTGAGATGTCTACCCAATGTTTACCTGATATTTTTATATTGTATTCAGGTTCGAATTGTTTAAAAATCGGATAAACATATTTCTCTGAATCTTCAGAATGGTATAAAGCAATTTTTAAAATTTCTTCTTTTATAGTATCAAGACTATTTATAATTGAAAATTTCGGATAATATTCTGTAAGTGATTTAATAAAAGAATTAGAGATAGAATTTTGTCTAAAATATGCTTTTGATTTTGTGCAATAAATAGGATGAATATTATTATTGGAGTTGATTAAAGATTCAACTTTAATCAATCCATCTTTTTTTATAGGATTGGTAAGTAGGTCTTCTTGGTTTCTAATTACAATGCCACCATTTTCGGCAACCATAATAATATCATTCTTAATGGGTATTAATTTTTCAATAATACTGTAAATTGGTCTTCCGCTAGCAGCTACAAATAATATATTATGCTTCTTTAACTCTTTAAACAACTTATAGAATAAGTCGCTAACTTCATGGTTGGAGTTAAGTAGAGTCCCGTCCATATCTGTAACGACTAATTTAATTTGTGATAAATTCATCTGGTTATATTATAAAGTATTTTGAACGATAAAATTTTTGTAATGTAAATAAAAAAAGTCCAACTCATAGGAGTTGGACTTTTATTAAGCGAATAATATGTTTTACAATAGGCTAAGCGCCTTCTTTAACTTTCTCGATGACAGCTTTAAAAGCTTCAGGGTTGTTCATAGCTAAATCTGCTAAAACCTTACGGTTTAATTCGATGTCATTAGCTTTTAATTTTCCCATAAATTGAGAATAAGATAATCCATGTTCTCTGGCTCCTGCGTTAATACGCGTAATCCATAAAGCACGGAATGTTCTCTTTTTTGCTCTACGGTCTCTATACGAATATTGCATCGCTTTATCAACCGCATTTTTTGCTACTGTCCAAACGTTTTTACGACGTCCAAAGTAACCTTTTGCTTGTTTTAGAACCTTTTTTCTTCTGGCTCTTTTTGCTACAGAATTTACTGATCTTGGCATAATTTTTAATTGTTTTTTTTTGTAGTAGGCGGTTAATTAATTAACTCTTTTTATTTGCCTAACTCCAGGGTTTATAATTTGTTTTAACCGGTTAAAACTTAATTACTTTAAACGTAACATTGTTTTAACATTGTTCTCATCTGCCTTATGTACTAAAGTATCATGAGTCAGAGCTAGCTTACGCTTTTTAGACTTCTTTGTTAAGATGTGGCTCTTAAAAGCGTGCTTTCTTTTAATTTTACCAGTACCAGTTAACTTAAAACGTTTTTTGGCACTAGATTTTGTTTTCATTTTAGGCATTTTCTTTTCCTAGTTTTAATTATTTCGCTTAATTATTTTTAATCCTGAAAAGTCAGGGACTTTATTTTTTTGGTGTAATAAACATTGTCATACGTTTACCTTCTAATCGAGGCATCTGCTCAACTTTCCCAAATTCTTCAAGGTCTTGAGCTAATCTTAATAATAAAATTTGGCCCTGTTCCTTAAATATGATCGATCGTCCTTTAAAAAACACAAAAGCTTTAAGTTTTGCACCTTCTTTTAAAAACTTCTCAGCATGTTTCTTTTTAAACTCGTAATCATGGTCGTCAGTTTGAGGACCAAAACGAATTTCTTTAATGATAACTTTTGTAGCTTTTGATTTTAAAGCTTTATCACGTTTCTTTTGTTCATAAAGAAACTTTTTGTAATCCATAACCTTACAAACAGGAGGATCAGCATTTGGTGAAATCTCTACCAGATCTAACTCTTGCTCGTTTGCTATTCTCATAGCATCACCTTTTGTATAAATACCAATTTCTATATTATCTCCAACAAGACGCACTTGTTGCGCAGTAATTTTAGAGTTAATTTTGTGTTTATCTTCTTGTGAAACCCTTCTAGGTTGATGTCTTCTTCTAATTGCTATGGCTTTATCTATTTAAATTTAACTTATAATTTTTTAAAACGATTTCAACGTTTTTTTAATGTCTTCTTTTATTATATCTGAGAAGGTTTCTACAGAAATCATGCCTAAATCTGCACCTCCATGTTGGCGTACTGTTATTTTGCCTTCTTGCTCTTCTTGCTCACCAATGATAATCATATAAGGGTGTTTCTGCATTTCAGCTTCCCTAATTTTCTTACCTATAGTCTCATTTCTATGGTCTACAAGGGCGCGAATTTCGTCATTTTCTAGCAAATTTAAAACTTTTTCAGAGTATTTTTCATATTTCTCGCTAATTGATAAAATTATTGCCTGAGTTGGCATTAACCAAAGCGGGAAATTACCACCTGTATGTTCCAACAATAATGCCACAAAACGCTCCATACTTCCAAAAGGCGCACGGTGTATCATTATAGGTCTATGCAACTCATTATCACTGCCTTTATACGTTAAATCAAAACGTTCTGGTAAAGTGTAATCTACTTGAATTGTACCTAGTTGCCAGCGTCTTCCTAAAGCATCTTTTACCATAAAGTCTAGCTTCGGACCATAAAAGGCCGCTTCACCAGTTTCAATAACGTAATCTAACCTTTTGTCTTTAGCAGCATTGATAATCGCTTGTTCTGCCTTTTCCCAATTCTCTACATCACCAATATATTTGTCGGGATTCTCGGGATCTCTTACAGATACTTGCGCTGTAAAGTTTTCAAAACCTAAAGATCCAAAAACATATAATACTAAATCAATAACATCTTTAAACTCTTTATCTAACTGCTCTGGCGTACAAAATAAATGGGCATCATCTTGAGTAAAACCACGTACACGAGTTAAACCATGTAATTCTCCACTTTGCTCGTATCTATAAACCGTACCAAATTCAGCAAAACGTTTAGGTAAATCTTTATAACTCCATTGAGAAGATTTATAAATTTCACAGTGATGTGGACAATTCATTGGTTTTAATAAAAACTCTTCATCTTCTTTTGGAGTTTTTATCGGTTGAAAACTGTCTTCGCCATATTTAGCATAATGTCCCGAAGTTACGTATAGTTCTTTCTGGCCAATATGAGGAGTAATTACCATTTCGTATCCTGCTTTCTTTTGCGCAGCTTTTAGGAAATTTTCCAAACGCTCTCTCAAAGCAGCCCCTTTAGGCAACCATAATGGTAAGCCTTGGCCTACTTTTTGCGAAAAAGTAAAAAGTTCTAATTCTTTTCCTAGTTTTCTATGGTCACGTTTTTTTGCCTCTTCAAGTAATTCTAAATATTCAGTAAGTTCTTTCTGTTTAGGGAACGAAATACCATAAACACGAGTTAATTGAGGGTTGTTTTCATTGCCTCTCCAATATGCTCCAGCAACACTTAATATTTTAACTGCTTTAATAATGCCAGTATTAGGTATATGGCCGCCTCGGCATAAATCTGTAAATGAGCTATGGTCACAAAAAGTAATTGTGCCGTCTTCTAAATTTTTTATCAATTCGGATTTAAACTCATTATCTTTATATAAGGATAGTGCTTCGTCTTTACTTACAGCTCTCATTTTAAAGTCGTGCTTACCACGAGCAATCTCCAACATTTTAACTTCAATGGTTTTAAAATCTTTTTCCGAAAGAGTTTGGTTGCCAAAATCTACATCATAATAAAACCCATTTTCAATAGCAGGACCAATAGTTAATTTCGCTTTAGGATATAATTCCTCAATAGCTTGTGCTAATACATGAGCAGAACTATGCCAAAAAGCAGTTTTACCTTCGTCATTATTCCAAGTATATAAAACCAACGAACCGTTTGAATTTAATGGAGTCGCTGTTTCTATAATAGTACCATTAAAATTTGCAGAAATAACATTTCGTGCAAAACCTTCACTTATACTTTTTGCAACATCCATTGGTGTAACACCTTTGTCAAAGGATTTCACATTCCCATCTGGTAAAGTAATATCAATCATTCAAAAAAATTAAATTCAAGCTGCAAAGATAATAGTATAAACAAACCCACACAATATATATGTAGGTATAATTTTTATAGCGTTCCCCTTTTAGGGTCGGGCTATTCATTATATCTTTTTCTCGTTCCTTGCAAAAGGATGTCATTACTATCCCTAACGCGTGTATTATGAGGTAATAAAGTTCATTCGTATCCTTATAGTAGTATATATAAAATTGTAAATCATGATAAAATTTAGTGGGCTATTGTATGGGCATCAGCGGTTTTTAGTTAGATAAAAGACTGTTTGTAAACATAAAAATGATTTATATGCTAATAATGTTAATAAAAAACAGGCTTGTAAAGGTCAGTAAATAAAGGGTTTAAAGGCGTATAAAAAAAAGGGATAAAAAAAGGGTAAAAAAGTTGTTATTGAAAAGAAAAAGGGTTGTATGTTTGCA
>NZ_JABDMV010000107.1 GCF_013001275.1 Flaviramulus sp. | reverse complement strand
GCTCACCATAGGCTACATTATAAACTGTATTTACTGCATTGGGATTTGTTGTTGACAATGATTTTATATTCGCTTCAACTACATTATCGATATAAGTAAAGTCTCTGCTGTAGGCACCATCGCCATTAATTACCGGTGATTCATGCTTCATCAATTGTTGGACAAATTTAGGTATGACGGCTGCATAAGCGCCATTGGGGTCCTGGCGTTTGCCAAAGACATTAAAATACCGTAATCCAATCGTGTCTAACTGATAGGTTTTATTAAAAATATCGGCATACAATTCGTTTACATACTTTGTTATAGCATAAGGAGAAAGCGGTTTACCTATCACGTTTTCAACTTTTGGTAATGCCTCATGATCACCATAAGTTGAAGAACTTGCTGCATATACAAAACGCTTTACACGGGCATCTCTAGCCGCTACCAGCATATTTAAAAACCCAGACACATTAACGTCATTCGTAGTGATTGGGTCGTTGATAGAACGTGGAACAGAACCTAAAGCCGCCTGATGTAATACATAATCAGCACCTTTACATGCCTTATGACAATCGGATAAATTCCTAATATCGCCTTCTAAAAGTTTAAAATTAGAATTATCCAAGAAAGGCTCAATGTTCACTCTTTTACCTGTGGAGAAATTATCTAAACATAATACTTTAATGTTATTAGTTAAAAGTTCTTCACACAAATTAGAGCCTATAAACCCTGCTCCACCAGTTATAAGTACCTGTTTTCCTTTTAATATTTCTAATTGCTGTTTGGTCATTTATATTTGGGGTTAGTTATAGTGAAAACAAATATTAGAAAAATATCTTAAATAGTGTAACTAAATATATGTAGCCTTCGTTTTTTCCGATAAAGTACAAACACATGTCAAATTAATCGATTAAGTAATGTTTTTCCATGCGTATCAAATTTAATATTAATTAAATGATCTATTGATGCAAATCAATATTATTGTACCATTTGCAAAAATTCATAAAGAATTAAGACACAAATAATTATTAATAATCGATTATCTGCAAAGTTTCTCTTTTTAAAAACTAGAGGACGTATTTAACCGAATTTAATAAGACTTTTAGCGAATATGGTAAATTCATTACTTATTACTTGAAAACAATTACTAAATTTACACCGTAAAACACATTATTGAATTGATTAATAGCAAATTAATTTAATTAGTAAAGAAGGATATTTTAAAGGACATTAACTCTCAAAATCTAAATATATTTAAGTTTAGATTAATTATTAAAAAATCATTTGGCACTATTTATGTTAAGCTAATAATGTAAAATTAATTTTGTTTTTATATACGTGAGGGGTTCATCTAATTTATTTTTTAAACAATTTAACTACATAGTTATAACTATGAGTGACTTGTTATGCCTAAACCAAAGCTTTTAAATGTTGACTAAAACTAAAATATATTTATCATCTCCGCACATGGGCGGCTCTGAGCGCAAGTTTGTGGCAGATGCTTTTGACTCAAATTGGGTTGCTCCACTTGGGCCCAATGTTGATGGCTTTGAAAATGATATTAAAAAATATTTAGGAGATGAAAAGGAAGTAGCCGTTTTAAGTTCGGGGACAGCTGCCATTCACTTAGCCTTACAATTATTAAATGTTTCAACCGGGGATGAAGTTTTATGCCAGAGTTTTACTTTTTCAGCTTCGGCAAACCCGATACTTTATCAAGGAGCAACACCTATATTTATAGATAGTGAATCTGATACTTGGAATATGTCGCCAGAATTGTTAGAAATAGCAATAAAAGACAGAATAGAAAAAAATAAAAAACCAAAAGCCATTATTGGTGTTCATTTATATGGCATGCCATATAAAGCGAATGAAATAAATGCAATAGCAACTAAATATGAAATCCCTGTTATTGAAGACAGTGCTGAAGCATTTGGGAGTACATACTTAAATAAAGCTTGCGGCACCCTTTCGGATATGGGTATATTATCCTTTAATGGTAATAAAATAATTACTACTTCGGGCGGAGGTGCTTTAATAGTAAGAAATAAAGTTTTAAAAGACAAAACCGTATTCTATTCAACTCAAGCTAGAGATAATGCGCCGCACTACGAGCATTCATCAGTTGGTTACAATTATAGAATGAGTAATGTTTTAGCTGGCATTGGTAGAGGACAAATGGAAGTACTTGATGATAGAGTAAAAGCTAGACGAGCAAATTATAATTTTTATAAAGCAAATTTATCTAAATTTAAAAATATTCAATTTTTAGAAGAACCAGAAGGTTGTTTTTCAAATAGATGGATTACTTGTATTAAAACGGACTCTTATAACCTAAGAGAGCGAATAAGACTTGCTTTACTAGGAGATGACGTTGAGTCTAGACCTTTATGGAAACCCATGCATATGCAACCAGTTTTTAAAGATTGTTTGCACTTTACAAACGGAACATCTGAAGAGCTTTTTGAAAAAGGTCTTTGTTTACCAAGTGGATCAAATTTAAGTCAAGAAGATTTAAATAGAATCCTTAACATGATTTTAAAAACCCTCAAATATGATACATAATTACTTTACCTACCTTTCTCGAAAATATGCATCTAAATGGACAGTGTTTTGCATTGATTTATTAATAGTTATAGTTGCTTTTTTTCTTGCATATTTAGTTAGATTTAATTTCACCTTAAATTTTGAAATTAATCAGTTTATGCTTCAACTACCAATATTAGTGCTTGTTGCTTCATTTAGTTTTATAATTATTGGATCTTTTAAAAGTGTTATTAGACATACCGGCTTTACTGATATTGTTAATGTATTTAAAACAGTTATACTTATAACCATTATATGTTCTTTAATTGTTCTAGTTAATAGAGTTACATTATTAGCTCCTTCTTTTACAATTCCTTTATCAATTTTAGTCATTCACGCATTAATTAGTTTTGTTACTTTAGCCGGTTCTCGATTAATATTCAAAATTGGCTATAATTATTTAAAATTCAAATTAAATACATCCAGAAATATATTGATTTATGGAGCTGGTGATTCCGGTATTATTACTTATAATGCGATAACAAATTCAACAAATAAAAATTATAATATTGTTAATTTTATTGATGATGACATTAAGAAGCGCGGTAAACTAATTAATGGTTGTAGAATTATACTTTCAAAAGAAATAAATAAAAATTTTATTATAGCTAATAGTATAAACGAAATTATAGTAGCTAGTCAAACAGTAGATCCTAAAAAATTAATGTACTTGATAGATAGTTTAACTGATTTAAATGTTCAAATTAAAAAAGTACCGCCAATAGAAAATTGGATTGAAGGGGACTTAAATACGAATCAAATTAAACAGGTTCAAATAGAAGATTTATTGGGTAGATCTCCGATTAAAATCGATAATCCTAATCTACTTAATGAATTTAAAGGAGAGACTATTGTGGTTACTGGGGCTGCAGGATCTATTGGAAGTGAATTAGTAACACAATTATCTAATTTTGAAGCTAATAAATTAATTTTAGTTGATCAAGCTGAATCTGCTCTTTATGATTTACAACAAGTCCTGAAGCAAAAGGGCAAACATAATTTTGTAGCTATTGTTGCTGATATACGAGATGGTTTGAGAATTGACTCAATTTTTCAACAACATAAACCAACTATGGTATTTCATGCAGCTGCTTATAAACATGTTCCATTAATGGAAAAATCTCCTTATGAGGCCATTAAAATTAATGTAAATGGAACTAAACTATTGGCAGATACGGCATCTCGTTACAATGTTAAAAAGTTTGTTTTTATTTCTACAGATAAAGCAGTTAACCCAACAAGTGTGATGGGGGCAACAAAAAGAATAGCAGAGATGTATATTAGCTGTCTGCAAAAGGATAGTAAAACAAAATTTATTACAACTCGATTTGGTAATGTTTTAGGTTCTAATGGATCGGTTATTCCATTATTTAAAAAACAAATTGAAAATGGAAAAGCTTTAACGCTTACGCATAAAGACATAACTAGATATTTTATGACTATTCCTGAAGCATCACAGTTGGTATTAGAAGCAGGAACAATGGGTAAAGGAGGGGAGATATTTATTTTTGACATGGGTGAATGCGTTAAGATTTTTGATCTTGCAAAAAACATGATAAAATTATCAGGATTACGCTACCCAGAGGATATTGATATTAAAATTTCAGGTTTACGACCAGGTGAAAAACTTTATGAAGAGTTATTAGCCAATGGAGAAAACACTTTAGCGACGTATCATAAAAAAATATTAATTAGCAAAACAAGAGAGTTGGATTTCGTTAAAGTTAAATCTGAAATTGAGGAATTATGTATTACTAATCGTTTTCAAAATAATAATATAGTTATGAAAATGAAACGATTAATACCTGAATATAAATCTAACAATTCTGATTACGAGCGCTATGATAAACGCGTTCAGATATATAAAAAGGCTAAAGGTATTTCTAAAGATGTTAGTGATAAAACTTACAATAGCTTTTAATAATCAAATTAAATTTTATTACTTTACCCCAAATATCTTTAAAAATGACTAATCAATTTTTAAGAAGTAAGTTAATAATGTCAATTATCATACTTGCTTTTATATTTACTTCTTGTGCTACAAAAAAAGATGTTGTGTATTTTCAAAATGCAAAAGATTTTGAAACTATTGTAGATACAGATACATTTACTCCTAAATTTAAAATCAATGATATTGTAAGTATAAATATTTCAGCTTATGATGTAACTGCGGTAAAACCTTTTAATTTAGTAGCAGCAGGAGGCGGTGAGTTGGGAACAGCTATAGATTATTTAATCGATATTGAAGGCAATATAGATTTCCCTGTTTTAGGAAAGATAAAGTTATTAGGGCTAACAGTAGAAGAAGCAAAACAACTATTGAAAGAAAAATTATCAAATGGTTATCTAAAGGATCCGGTGGTAAATATTCGCATTTTAAATTTTAGAATATCTATTCTTGGAGCTGTTGGTTCTCCTGGGGTTTATACAGTTTCTGGTGAACGAATAAACATTTTAGAAGCGATCGCCAATGCAGGAGATTTAGCTTTGAAAGGACGAAGAGATAATATATTAGTAATACGAGATTTTAACGGGACAAAAACGTATACTCGTATAGATATTACAAATAAAGAAATTTTTAATTCACCAGTATACTATTTAACTCAAAATGATGTCGTTTATGTTGAGCCAAACGCATCGGCAATCAGTGGTGCAGGAGGAGATGCAAGAATAGGACAGTTTCTGGGATATGGATCTTTTTTAATATCTATTATTCTTTTAATAACTCGAATTTAGAAAATAATCAAAATGGAGTCCAATCAAAATATGTTAAATTCAAACAAGGTGATGACTAATAGTTTTAACTTGAAAAAAACTTTATTTCAATATTTAAAACAATGGAAATGGTTTGTTTTTAGTGTATTAATTTGCTTAAGCGCTTCTTATTTTTATTTAAGGTATACGACGCCTTTATACAGAGCATGGGCAAAGATTATGATAATACCGGAAAATGATAATTCTGTACCTGGGGCTGTTCTTAATGACTTATCTCCTTTAGGAAATAATACTAATTCAGAAATTAATGATGAGATTTTGGTTTTTCAATCAAATAAAGTTTTAAAAAATGTTATTAAAAATTTAAACCTGAATGTTCAATATTTTACAAAGGGCCGTGTACTAGAAGTTGAACTATATAAATCACTTCCAATTGATATTAATTTTATTGATACAGATTCTATTCTAGATAAAGTTAATTTAAATATAGATATTAATGTTACTTCTGATAAGGATTTTTTATACAAACTAAATGAAGCGGACACGCCTAAAACATTTTCTTTTGGAGATGAAATTGCGACTTCTTTTGGTAGCGTTGTTGTAACGCCCAAGATAGGCAACATTAATAATTTAATAGGAAGTGAATTTAGGGTACAAATAACCCCATTAAATAATGTTGTAAATTATTTAAAAGATAAAATTAGCATATCCCAATCAAATAGTGATTCAAGAGCTCTATACTTTTCTTTAAAAGACCCAATTCCTCAAAAAGCCAAAGACATCTTAAATAATTTAATTTTTGAATATGATGAATATGCTACAGAATTAAAAAATATTCGTGCCAATAACACCGCAGATTTTATTGACTCACGTATTCAATTAATTGCATCCGATCTTGTAAATGTTGATGATAGTATTGTTCGATTTAAAACAGGTAACAAATTAACGAATGTAGCTTCAGAAGCTGGCAATGCTTTAAGTTCCAGTGTTCAAATTGAAAATACGCTCACAGAGTTCAAAACACAATTGAGATTATTAAATTATATGACTGAATTATTAGGTTCTGATATTAATTCTTTAAAAACTATTCCTTCTAATTTGGGCTTGGGTGATGGAACCATAAGCGCATTAGCAGTCAGATATAATGAATTATTAGTTAATCGAGAAAGACTATTGAGAAGTGCTGGGGAAAAGAATATGGTAGTTGTAGAGTTAGATCAAACGCTAAATACCATTAAACAAAGTCTCAGGCAAAGCATTGCAAACTCAAAAAAAGCTTTGAATATCCAAATAATTAGTCTTGAAAATCAATCTAGCAGGGTTGCTTCGAAAATATTTTCAGCACCCGGTCAAGAAAGCAAATTAAGAGGTATTGAGCGTAAGCAAGGTATTAAAGAGTCTTTATATTTATATTTATTGCAAAAGAGAGAAGAAACAGCGATTTCACTAACCGCTACAGCGCCTAATCTAAAAATATTAGATGAAGCTTATGATTCTGGCAGCCCAGTAGAACCAGAACCTGAATTGTTTTATATTGGTGCTCTTTTTATCGGTCTTTTTCTTCCTTTTGGAGTTATTTATATAGCCGATTTATTGGACACTAAAATTCATAATAAGGAAGATTTACAAAATATAATTTCTAATATTCCCATATTAGGTGAAATTCCAAGTATAAAACGAAATTATAAATACGAAAAAGATTTATTAGTTAAAAAAAATGATAGGTCTATTTTATCTGAGTCCTTTAGAATTGTTAGAACCAATTTTGATTACGTAAAACGAGGTAGAGATATTAAAAATTATGGTAATGTTGTTTTTGTTACATCAACTATAAAAGGTGAAGGAAAATCATTTTTTAGTATCAATACAGCATTAACTATTGCTAATTCTGGTAAACGTGTATTACTAATTGGTGCCGATATCAGAAACCCACAAATTTCAAATCTAACAAAAAACTCACTTAAACTTAAAAAAAACCCTACAGGTCTGACTGAATTTTTAGCTGAAAAATCTATTTTGACAGGCGAAATTATAGATTCTTACTCTGTAAATGATATTAAAATTGATTTATTGTTTTCTGGAATAACGCCTCCTAATCCAGCAGAATTATTAATGAAAGAGGCTAGATTAAAAGAATTGTTTGATTATGCATCCAAACAATACGACATCGTTATTGTAGATACAGCTCCTTCAATGATAGTTACTGATACATTGCTATTAAGCCAATTTGCAGGCCACACCATTTATTTAACACGGGCGGGCTATACCGATAAGCAAATATTAAATTTCGCAAAGGAGTTACATGCAAATAATAAACTTAATGGTATGATGCTAGTAGTAAACGATGTAAAACAATCTAACTTTGGTTACGGAGCTAAATATGGTTACTACTCAGCACCTGAAAAGAAAAGTTGGTTTGGAAGAAAAAAAGCTTAAATAACAGAAAAGGTATTATTTGTAAATAGAATTATACTTTCTAATTTTTCGATTTCTTTAGTATCTACTCTTAAATTTGATAGTTTTTCGACATGATTTAAATTATGAATGTCTGAACCTACAAAGTCAATCATCTGATTATTCATTAAGTACTTACCTGTTTTTTTTACATGATCACCATAGTGGTTACTTAAAGACAATAAATTAAGTTGAAAAAGGCAACCTAACTGTTTTAATCGACTGTAATAATCTAATTTATTATGATAATACGAGTAACGTTCAGGATGCGCCAAAACTGGAATATATCCTTTGTTTTTTATATTAAAAATAATTTCCTCTAGATTAATAGGAGGTTGAAAATATGATAACTCAACCAATACGTAATTACTTTTTAAAGTAAATAAGTAATTGTTTTCTAGAAATTTTTCAAAATAAACATCTAGCATGTATTCCGCAGCAGGATTTATAGTTATACCGCCAAGTGTTTTTTTATCTAAATCCTCTAATAAAATACTATAGGCATTTCCAATACTTTCATCGGTATTAGGATAAAAATCTTGCATTACATGAGGTGTAGGTATAAATTGCTTAACACCCAATTCTTTCATTTTTTTAATTAGATTGATGGATTCATTAACATTTTTTGCTCCATCATCAATACCCGGAAGTATATGATTATGTATATCAACAAAGTCCTCCAACAAATCTTTTAAAAATATTTTTTTAGAAAAAAAATGAAACATATTTAATAAAGTGATTTTTTTTATTTTTTATAATAATCAAAAGCATTAATTATTAATTGGTTATCAACTAAACAATCCAGTTTGCATTTTCCAATTGATTCCAAAAGCACAAAATTAATATTTCCATGATGGTTCTTTTTATCATATTTAAGAAGCTCAATTATTTCTGAATAATCACTCTTTTCAATTTTAACTTTGCCGTAATAACTAATAAATAATTCTTTTATATTATTGGTTGTTTGCTTTGGAAAACCTACCAATTCTGAAGAAATATAACATGCCAATATCATACCGATAACTATGGCTTCACCATGCAAGAGTGTTTTTTTGTTTTTATTACTCAAAAAATATGATTCTATGGCATGACCTAATGTATGTCCGAAATTTAAAGTTTTACGTAAACCATTTTCAAAAGGATCTTCTTCAACAACATTTCTTTTTATAATAACAGATTCATGGATTAGTTCATCCAAGTCATCAAGATTCAGTTTTGATAGATCTTGAAATTTATTCCAATATCCTTCTCCAGTAATTAATCCATGTTTTAACATTTCTGCTAAACCAGAACGCATTTGATTAATTGGTAATGTTTCTAAAAAATGCGTATCAATTAAAACTAAATTGGGATTACTAATAACGCCTATTTGATTTTTTAAATGACCTAAATCTACTCCTGTTTTTCCACCAACAGAGGCATCAACCATAGATAATAGGGTAGTTGGCACATTTATGTATGCAATACCACGTTTAAAAGTACAGGCCACAAAACCACCTAAGTCTGTTATTACGCCTCCACCAACATTAATCATTAAACTTTTTCTGTCAGCATTCAATTCAGAAAGTGTATTCCAAACACCAACACAAGTATCTATTGTTTTATTTATTTCACCAGATTCAATTTCAATAATTTCAATTTCTGAATTAGTTTCTAGTTTAGCCAAGAAATACGGTAAACAATAATTGTGAGTATTCTCATCGACTAGAAGAAAAATTTTAGAAAAATTATTTTCTTTAAGGTGTTCATTTAAAGACGTGTAGCATTTATTATTAAAATGAATGATACTATCATTAGCTGCAATAGAATCCATGTAATTATTGTTACTTTTTGAGGAGGTGAAATTAAGGAGATTTTATATAAAAAGATAACTTCGCTATAATTATCTTTGTTTAAACTTTTTATAATGTATACAGATTTAATTTTTGATAACACTGAAATTGCCTTTTCTTTAAAAAGCGATTCTGAGTTGGAACGCGCTTATTTTTTGTTCAGAATGATTTCCATCGAACCCTTAGTACGTATTGGTACAGCGGCAACTAATTTCGCAATTAAAGCACATTTGCCTATTGAAGGTCTTATTAGATCTACAGTTTTTGATCACTTTTGCGGCGGAGTAAATGAAGAAGACTGTTTGCCAGTAATTGAGAAAATGTTCGCCAAAGGAGTTAGCTCTGTTTTAGATTATTCTGTGGAAGGAAAAGCAAATGAAAAAGATTTTGAGTCGGCAAAAAATATGATTATTAAAATAATTGAATTTGCAAAAGACAATGAAGCTATGCCTATTGCTGTTTTTAAGCCCACAGGATTTGGAAACATTAAATTATATGAAAAAATAGGGCAAGGCCAAAAGTTAACTCAAAATGAAAAAGAAGCATGGAGTAGAGTTGTTATTAGGTTTGATGAAGTATGTAGGAAAGCTAAGCAATGCGATGTCGCGGTTTTAATTGATGCTGAAGAGAGTTGGATGCAAGATGCTGCAGATAATCTAGTTACAGAAATGATGGTAAAATATAATACTGAAAAAGCCATTGTTTTTAACACATTACAAATGTATAGGCATGATAGATTAGATTTTTTAAAAAAAGAACATAAGAAAGCCAAAGACGGTAATTATTTTCTTGGGTATAAATTGGTGCGTGGTGCTTATTTGGAAAAAGAAAATGATCGAGCTGAAGAAAATGGGTATGATTCTCCAATTTGTCCAAGTAAATTTGCCACAGATGATAATTTTAATAAAGGACTACACTATATCACAGATAATCTTGATTGCATATCTTTATTTGCAGGAACACATAATGAAGACAGCTCTTATTTATTGATGCGACTTATGGCTGAAAAGGGATTCAAAAATAATGATCAGCGAATTTGGTTCGGTCAATTATATGGAATGAGTGATCATATTAGTTTTAATTTAGCTAATAAAGGTTATAATGTAGCAAAGTATATTCCATTTGGTCCAGTTAAAGATGTGATGCCATATTTAATAAGAAGGGCAGAGGAAAACACTTCGGTTGCTGGACAAACAGGAAGAGAATTAGCCTTATTATCTAAAGAAAAGAAACGAAGAAAAAGGTTATAATATTTAAATATGTTCTTAAAACTAATTTTATTTCGTTTATAGACATTTGAGGTGTAACATTTAATAAATCTGTAAAATCTATTTTTTTAATTTCTGAAAGCGTCTTTTTTCTAACTATTAAAATATCCTGAAGATTTGTATTTACTAATTCTTCATCATTAGAAACAATATCTTCATTTAGTTTTTCGCCAGGTCTTAATCCTATCGTTTTTATTTCAATTTTTCCTTTTGAAACTCCTTGCATTAAAACTAATCGTTCTGCTAATTCTTTAATAAAAATTGGTTTGCCCATATTAAAAGTAAAAATATTGGATTCTAAATGATCTAAAGTTGCGATTTTTAGAATGAGTGAACACGCTTTATATTTATCGATAAAATATCGTGAAACCTTGTCATCCGTAAGAGTAATCGAATTTGTGGTTTCAAGTTGTTTAATAAATAAAGGGAGTACTGAACCATTAGAGCCTAAAATATTACCGAATCGTGTTATTGCAAAAAAAGTTTTAGATTTTTGAGATAATTCTATTAAATATTTTTCTGCAATAAATTTAGTTATACCCATAACACTTATTGGGTTTACAGCCTTATCTGTTGACATAAATACAAACTTTTTAACTTTATATTCAACAGATAAATCTGCTATATGTTTTGTTCCTAACACATTAAGTTTTAATGCTACAAATGGATTTGATTCCATTAATGGCACATGCTTATAAGCCGCGGTATGAAAAATAAGCGTTGGCTTATGATTTTTAAAAAGAAATTTAAGACTTTCCTCATCGGTAATATTAAGAATTTGAATTTCCACATTAGTAGTGTCTTCAAATTCTAAATCTTTGGTTAGATCATAAAGAGGAGATTCTGCAATATCAACAAGAATAAGTTTTTTGTACTTACATTTTATCAATTGCTTTGAAAGCTCACTACCAATCGTGCCTGCGGCTCCAGTAATTAAAATGGTTTCATTTGTAAAATCAAAATTATTTGAAGGCCATTCTAATTTTCTCTTAGAAGGGAATAAGCCAGAATTTAATAATAGCTCATCTATATAATCTGAGATTGATTTATTCATTGGGGCTTAACTTCGTTAAAACGAATATTTTATTGGATGAATAACAACTGCAAAATAGCGATAATAATAATTTGCACCAAATTGTTATTAGAAAAAAGAAATTGAGAACTATTTGGTAATCACTTTGATAACGGTGAGGAATATAATCTTTATATCAAAAAAGAAATTTCTCCTTCTTATATATTCTTTATTATATTTTAATTTATCTGGAATTATAGTATTTATAAAATAATCTTCGGGGTTTTTAGCAGCTTTCAATAATTCAACCTCATTTCTATATTCTAATGAGGCAAGCCCTGTGATTCCAGGCCTTACTTGAAATATTTTCATGTCATCTTCATTATAAAAATTGACATAATAGCGTAACTCTGGTCTAGGACCTACAAAACTCATGTCGCCTTTAAGAATATTTATTAGTTGAGGAAATTCATCAATTTTATAGCGTCTTAAAAAATATCCAATCTTTGTAATTCGTAAATCATCGTTTCCTAATGTTAGCAATCCTTTTGATTCAGATTGTGTTTGCATTGTTCGAAACTTATAAATTTTAAAATCTTTATTGTTTTTACCAACACGACCTTGTATGAATAATATTGGTCCTTTTGAATCTAATTTTATTATAATGGCTATAACTAGAAGAATAGGGGATAGAAGAAGCAATCCAATTGCCGACAAAACAACATCAAAACATCGTTTAATCATTACTTAATTTTATTTTCAAATTAGTAATGGTTGCAATGCTGTCGCAATTTTCAATAATTAATATAATATCTTTTTTATTTACTGTGCCTTCCACATTGTATATTCCGCAAGGCTTTACTCTTGTTTTACTATTAGTAAAATTAATATCACCTTTTTTTAAAACTGTTTTAATTTCTGCAGAATCTATTGAATTAGAGTTTAAATAAGACGTTACTTTATCGCTATAAATCACCTTTTTAGAGTTGATATTCTTTAAAACTCTAGCTTCAGGTCCATAACTACAAGATGTTTTTTTACCATTTAGAAAAAAGGCCAAAATCACCAGTCCCATCGAAAAACCACCGAGATAATAACCAATACGCTGAATTAGTTTCATGAAAGATTTTTTGAATGTATTTGATAGAAAATTTTAATTAAAATATTAGCAGATTAACATCGCTAAAATCTAAATCAAACCATTCTCCTACAGATTTACTTGTTAAAATTCCGTGGTAAAAATACAATCCATTTTTCAAACCTCTATCAAATCTCAGAGAATTTTCAATTCCTCCATCTTCAGCTATTTTTAACAAGTAAGGTGTAAATATATTACTTATTGAAACCGAAGATGTTCTTGGGTATCGAGCTGGAATATTAGGGACACAATAATGTACCACATCATGTTTAATAAAGGTAGGTTGCTTGTGTGTGGTTACTTCACTAGTTTCAAAACATCCGCCCATATCTATACTAACATCTATAATAATAGCACCTTTTTTCATGGATTCTACCATTGTTTCAGACACTACAATTGGAGCCCTGTTGGCACCTCTAACTGCGCCAATGACTACATCGCAACGTTTTAGCGCTTTGTTTAAATTTTTAGGTTGAATGGTTGATGTAAAAATTGTACGTCCTAAATGAGTTTGTATATTCCTTAACTTCGTAATAGAATTATCGAATACTTTAATATTTGCACCTAAACCAATGGCGCTCCTGGAGGCAAATTCGCCAACAGTACCAGCTCCTAAAATCACTACTTCTAATGGCGGCACACCACTTATATTTCCAAACATCAAACCATTACCATTTTTAGTGTCTGATAATAATTCAGCAGCAATTAAAACAGATGCCGTTCCTGCTATTTCACTTAATGCTTTTACAGCAGGGTAAGTGCCGTCTGTATCTCTTATAAACTCAAATGCGAGAGCCGTGATGCGTTTTGTGGCTAATGCCTCGAAATAATTTTTAGATTGTGTTTTTATTTGAAGAGCAGATATTAATATCGCTCGCGGATTAATAAGTTTAATTTGTTCTAAACTAGGCGGCTCTACTTTTAAAATCATGGGGCAAGAAAATACCTTGGCGGTGTCTTTTGTTATCTCTGCACCAGCTTCACTATAATCTTTATCGCTAAAATTCGCACCATCTCCAGCACCAGATTCAAGCAAAACTTTATGACCGTTATTTACTAATGCATAAACAGCATCTGGTGTTAAACACACTCTTTTTTCTTGGTATGCGGTTTCTTTGGGAATCCCTATAAATAACTCTCCTTTTTTCTTAAATATTTCAAGAGTTTCCTCTTGAGGTAAAAGTTGTTGTTTTGTAAAAGGAGAAAGCGGTTTTGACATGGTTAGTGGTATTTATAAAAATCAAATTACAAATAAATTTTTTAATCATTATGCAAACTAAAAAAAATAATTACTTTAGTTATTTAATAAGCCCAATTTAGATTATTTAAAGGTTAAAAATTTTTAGTTTATGCTTGTAAAATTATGCGTCTATTTGTTTTTTTTGTTTTCATTTATTGGTTTTACACAAGAATATAAGATAACCGGAAAATTAATCGATGTAGAAAATAAACCAATTGCATATGCTAATGTTGTTTTGTTAGAGCATGATACCTCTTCGTTGATTGAGGGCACTACGACCAATGATTTTGGTGAATTTGAAATTAATAATATAAAAGTTGGAAGCTATATTTTAAAAATAAGTTTTTTGGGTTATGTTGAATTTACAAATCAACTGGATATTTCAAATGATATTAACTTAAACCATATTATTCTTAAAGATGATTTACAAGAATTAGAAGGTGTCACTATTTTTGCAAAAAAACCCACAGTAAAACGTTTTGTTGACAGGTTAGTTTTTAATGTTGAAAACTCAACGCTTTCTAACAATAATGTTTTAGATGTGCTAAAGCAAACCCCGGGCGTTTTGGTTTATAATGAAGAAATCACGATAAAGCATTCAACGCCTACTATTTATATAAATGATAGGAAAGTTCATCTCTCATCAAACGAAGTACAGCAGCTTTTAGAAGGAACATCAGCGGGTAATATAAAATCTATTGAAGTAATAACAAATCCACCTGCCAAATATGAAGCAGAAGGAGGTTCGGTATTAAATATTATAACAAGTAAAAATATTGTTGCTGGTTATAATGGAAGTGTATTTGGAAACTTGAAGCAAGGGTCGGAATATCCAAAATATTCCTTTGGAACAAGTCATTTTTTTAAAACTAAAAAACTTAATACTTACTTAAATTATAGTATTAGTCCAAGAAAAGATTATAGGCAAAATGATGAGTTTATAAACTTTAGAGATAGTGACAATGTGGTTAATACAAGTTGGATAACGGATTATAAACGTATTAGAGAATCAGAAAATCAAAATATAAATGCTAACATAGATTATCAGATAAATAGTAATAATAGCCTTGGATTTTCCACTAATATGTTAGTATCACCAAGAGAAGGTACCAAAACTGGAATAAATTCATTTTCTGAGGTTTATAATGCGAGCGGTAGCTTAGATTCCACTTTTCAAACCATTAATAGGGCAGTTGATGAAACATTTAATCTTGCATTTACTCTTGATTATGCTCATAAGTTTAAAAAAGAAGGGGAGAAGCTATCAGTCAGTATTCATAATACATTTTATGATTTTTCTAATTTTCAAGATGTTGATACGGATTATTTAATGGCAGATCAGTCATTTATTAGAAATAATAGATTTCAAACATTTACAAGTCAAGAAATAAAATTATATACAGGTCAAGCTGATTATGAATTGCCTATTAATGCTTCATCTCAATTTGAAACAGGAATAAAAGCATCAAATATAAATTCAAAAAGTATACTTAATCAATTTGTATTTGAAAATGATGTGAAGGAAGAAGATGCCCAAAACTCCGATGTTTTTTTATATGACGAATCTATTTATGCCGCATACCTTAGTTATTCTAAAGATTGGAGTAAATGGAGTATAAAACTTGGATTGCGTAGTGAGTTAACAGATATAACCGGGAATTCTATATCCACTAATACAACGAATAAAAATGATTATTTAAAGTTTTTTCCATCGTTTTATATATTAAAGAAACTTAATGAGAAAAATGATGTTTATTTAAGCTATAATAAACGTATTTATCGCCCTAGATATAGTCAATTAAATCCTTTTAAGTTTTTTGTAAGCGATAATGCTTATTTCACTGGAGACCCTAATTTAAAACCTCAAATAGATGATGTTGTAACTTTAGGATATACTCTAAGCGGAACTTATACTTTTGAAGCTTATTATCGTTACGAAAATAATCCATCGATAGAAATATTATTCCAGGATAATGATTCCAACATTTTAAAGAATATTAATACTAATATTGATAGAAATATATCATATGGACTCGATTTCATGACCTATACCCAAGTTGTTCCACGTTGGAATCTGTATGCTTTATCTTCCTTATTTTATTATGAAAATCACTTTTTTGCATTGGAAAGTAATAACGTCGAATTTTCAACTGATACATGGTCATTATACCTTCAACTAATTAATTACTTCACATTTCTAAAAGATAAAAGTTTCACTTCAAATGTGTCTTTTAATTACATTTCTCCAATTTTTGATGGACCTAGAGAAATTAGTACACGATATGGATTAGATATAAATTTTAAGAAAACTTTTTGCAAGAATAGAGCATCTTTAAGCTTTGGTGTTTCAGATATATTCAACACACAAAATTTTAGTCAAGCTACTAAATATTTAAATCAAGACATGTATCTAAATTCTAACCTTGAAAACAGATTAATCACATTTGGATTCAACTATAAATTTGGAAATTTTAGGCTGGCTACAAATAAAAAAGATATTGAATTAGATGAACGTAACAGATTAGGAAATAACGCTAATTAGTTAAAAATATTCTTTTACTTTACTCCAAAGGCCTTTAGGTGACATTTTGAACTCTTCCTCTAATTCTTCTAGAGATTTGTTAACTTCATTAATTTTATTAAAAATTCTAGCCCTAATTAAGTATATGGATGGCACTATAATAGCCATAATTGGAATCAAAATTATTAATTGGTTATCATCTATATATTTAAAATCGTCATTTAGAGTAACAAAAATTTGGTAAGAGTACATAGCAATAGGAACCAATAATACGTGGAACCACCAATGTCTGCAAGTAAAAAACCAAATAAAAAGTAAATAAAGCGGGATGATTTTGCCGGCTAAAGTCCAAGCAACGGTTAATGCGCTACCGTAATAAGGGCTTTCATATGAAAATAAAAAAGTGTCCCAAACTGGAACGTCAGGAACACTTTCATATAAATAAAATAAGTAAGGCGTTACTGCTATTAATGTTGCAATAATTGTGCCTGTCACTACGCTTTTATTATCCTCCCGAAGGTACGACAATTTTTGCTTTTTCGATTCTCGCTGTTTGTTGCTCATCTAAGTTAAATTGATTTGCAGCTTGCGCTAAAAATAACATTCCTCCGAATATTGCAATTGCGATTACATACTTTTTTGTTTTCATAATCAAGGGATTTAATTAATTAATACCCAAACTTAATGAAAGACTATCTTGAAGTAATTGCGTAAATGTTAAAATTATGTTAAAAACAATGATTTGTAAAATTTATGCTGTGGTAATCCCGTAATACTTCTAGATTCGGAGATTTTATAGTTTATTTTTTTCGCATTAGCAGGCAAATTTTGATTATATTTTTTTTAACTAAGGGTTAAAATTCTTTTGTTAGGGCCATTCATTTTTAAATCTATTCTATCATATTCATTATACAATATTGCTTCTATTTTTTCAGGCCATTCTATAAATTTCCAATTTTCAGAATCAAGATAATCTTCAATTCCAAAGTTATATGCTTCTTCTAAATCCTTTATTCTATATAAGTCAAAATGATAAATTTTATCTAGTCCTTTGCTATACTCGTTAACTATAGAAAAGGTTGGACTACTTGCTTCATCATCACTTCCTAAAACATTTACTAGGGCTTTTATAAGTGTTGTTTTACCAACTCCCATATCGCCATAGAATAAAATTGTTCTCGTTTTTAAATTTGCTATGAGTTGATTTACAACGTTTTCAACCTCATTTAATTGGTAACCAATTTTCAATAAAATAAAATTTATGGTCAAAATTAATAATAAAAAATGAATAAACCTAGTAAAAAGTGTATTTCATCGATGTTTTTTGCTTTTTATGGAATTATTTTGGACTAAACACAACGAAAGGAATAATCATTTCCTCAAGTGAAACACCTCCATGCTGATAGGTGTTTCTAAAATAACTTACATAATGATTGTAGTTGTTTGGGTATGCAAAAAACAAATCACTTTTTGCGAAAATGTAAGAACTACTCATGTTTATTGAAGGTAAATGAATTTCTTTGGGATCTTTAACTTCTAAAACATCTTTATTTTCATAGGTTAAACTTCTACCAGTTTTATATCGAAGATTTAAACTTGTTTCCTTATCACCTATAACTTTACTTGGGTTCTTTACATTTATGGTTCCATGATCAGTAGTTAAAATAAGCTTGAATCCCATTTGTTGTGCTTGTTGTATCATTTCAATAAGTGGAGAGTTTTTAAACCAACTTAAAGTTAACGAACGGTAAGATTTATCATTTGATGCCAGTTCCTTAACAACTTCCACTTCTGTTTTTGAATGCGAAAGCATATCAACAAAATTGTAAACGATAACTGATAAATCGTTATTTTTTAATGATTTAAAATTCTCTGCTAGTTTTTTACCCGTTTTAAAATTCGTTATTTTATGATACTCATAATTTAAATTTGTTAAACTTAATCGCTTCATTTGGGTTTCTAAAAAATCGGCTTCATGTAAATTTTTACCACCATCTTCCGTGTCATTTTTCCAATATTTAGGAAATAATTTTTCCATATCACTCGGCATTAAACCAGAAAAAATGGCATTACGTGCATATTGTGTTGCAGTTGGAAGAATACTAAAAAACGCTTCTTCTTTTTCTTTTTTATAATAATTATTAATTATCGGCTCAAAAACTTTCCATTGATCGTATCGTAAATTATCAATTACTATTAACACGGTGGGCTGTTCTTTACTTAATTCAGGTGCTATTCTTTCTTTAAAAAGTGTATGCGACATGATAGGCGCTTCCGTATTTGGTAAAAACCAATCAGCATAATTCTTTTCAATAAATTTTCCAAACTGGATATTAGCCTCATTTTTTTGTGATTCTAATATTTCAAACATACTAGGGTCTTCTATATCTTCCAATTGAATTTCCCAATAAATTAGCTTTTGGTATAAGTGAACCCATTCTTCATAACTATTGACCATCGACAAATCCATGGCAATTTTTCTAAATTCTTGTTGATAATTTGAAGTAGTTTTCTCTGAAACCAACCTCGAATGGTCTAAATTCTTTTTTAAACTTAAAAGTATCTGATTCGGATTTACTGGTTTAATTAAATAATCGGCTATTTTGTTACCAATAGCCTCTTCCATAATATATTCCTCTTCACTTTTCGTAATCATAACCACCGGAAGATTGTCCTTTTTTTCTTTTATTTCATTCAAAGTTTCAAGACCAGTAAGTCCGGGCATGTTTTCGTCTAAAAATACAATGTCGAAGTTTTCTTCATCCACAACGTCAATTGCTTCAGTACCACTTTTGCAAGTCGTTACCTTATAATTTTTCTTTTCAAGAAATAAAATATGAGGCTTTAATAAGTCAATTTCATCATCAACCCAAAGTATTTTTATTGTAGACATATAGTTATATTTGTATTTATTAAATGTAAAAAAATCAAGTTTGAACAAACTTAAAATACTTAACGACCCAATTTACGGATTTATTACTATTCCAAATTCGTTAATTTTCGATTTAATACAACATAAATATTTTCAAAGACTCCGAAGAATCACTCAAATGGGTATGTCCTATTTGGTATATCCCGGAGCTCATCATACAAGATTCCATCATGCTATTGGTTGTGTTCATTTAATGCAGCAAGCTGTTAATGTGCTTCGTTTTAAAGGTGTTACGATTTCAGAAGAGGAAGAAAATGGACTTTATGCCGCCATTTTATTGCATGATATTGGTCATGGTCCGTTCTCTCATGCTATGGAAAATAGCATAGTAAATAATGTGCCGCACGAGGAAATTTCGCTGTTTTTTATGGATAGATTAAATAAAGAATTTAACGGAAGTTTAACGCTTGCCATAGAAATCTTTAAAGGAAAGTATGATAGAAAGTTTATGTGTCAGCTTATTTCTGGCCAAATTGATATGGATAGAGCTGATTATTTAAAACGAGATAGTTTTTATACCGGTGTGGCAGAAGGAAATATTAATAGTGAACGATTAATAACAATGCTTAATGTGGTTGACGACAATTTGGTTGTTGAAGAAAAAGGAATTTATAGTGTTGAAAAATTTATTATTGCCAGACGCTTAATGTATTGGCAAGTGTATTTACATAAAACAAGTTTAGTTGCAGAACAACTTTTAATTAGAGTACTAAAACGCGCAAACGAACTGTGTGATGCAGGTCATAAATTGAATGCTAGCGGACCATTATTGTATTTTTTAAAAAATAAAATTTCAATCGCTAATTTTAACAACGAAACTTTAGAGATTTTTTCAGAATTAGACGATTACGATATTATTTCAGCATTAAAAAATTGGCAATATTATGACGATTTTGTGCTTAGTAATTTATGTGAAATGATAATAAATAGAAATCTTTTAAAGGTTAAACTAAAAAATAAAATTATAAAGAAAAGTAGTCTAGATAAACATATTGATGCATTGAAACTTAAATATGATATTAGTACTGAGGAAGCTCAATATTTTGTTTTTACAGGAAATATTTCAAATCAGGCCTATCAATTAAACACTAAGGGTATAAATATTTTACATAAGTCAGGGAAAATTGAAGATATAGTTAAGGCATCAGACCAACTAAATCTTAAAGCCTTATCAAAACCTGTTACTAAATATTATATATGCTACCCTAAAGACAAACTTTAGTACATTTTTCCTATTTTTGCGTGAAGTAATCAAAAACACAAAATTTAAAACGTGTGAAATTTACAGCACAACAGATAGCAGGAATTTTAGAAGGTGATGTCGTTGGAAACCCCGATGTTGAAGTATCGAGGCTTTCTAAAATAGAAGAAGGATTTGATGGCTCTTTAACGTTTCTTGCTAATCCTAAATACATTCCTCATATCTATACAACTAAGGCCTCTATTACTATTGTTAATAAAAGCTTTACTCCAGAGAATAAGGTGAAAACAACCATGATAAAAGTTGAAGATGCATATTTGGCATTTTCAAAAATACTTGAATATTATAATTCTGTAAAACTTCAAAAAATAGGGGTGGAGCAGCCTTCATTTATCTCGGAGTCTTCAAAATATGGCGATGATGTATATATCGGGGCATTTAGTTATGTTGGTGACAATGTGGTTATGGGTAATAACGTAAAAATATTCCCTAATGCATTTATCGGCGATAATGTGGTTTTAGGTGCTAATACAATTGTTTTTTCGGGTGCTAAAATATATTCAGAAACCATTATTGGAAATAATTGTGTTATTAATTCTGGTGTAATTATTGGCGCAGATGGTTTCGGATTTGCTCCTACTGAAGAAGGCGGATATAGCAAAATACCACAAACAGGTAATGTAATTATTGAAGACTATGTTGATATTGGAGCGGCAACCACAATTGATAGAGCTACTTTAGGCTCTACAATAATCAGAGAAGGTGTTAAACTAGATAACCAAATACAAATAGCACATAATGTTGAAATTGGAAAACACACGGTAATTGCAGCTCAATCTGGTATTGCAGGTTCAACTAAAATTGGCGAAAACTGTTTAATTGGCGGTCAAGTTGGGATTGCGGGACATATTACAATAGGCAATAATGTTAGAATACAAGCACAATCTGGAATTGCCAGAAATGTAAAAGATAATGAGATCCTACAAGGGTCGCCGGCAATAAATCTTAGTGACTATAATAAGGCATATGTTCATTTTAAAAACTTGCCAAAGATTGTTAAAAATATAAATGATTTAGAAAAGCATAAATGGGAATAATTAGTACTGAAATAAAACAAAAAACCATAAAGTCCGAAGTTACGTTAAAAGGTGTTGGTTTACATACAGGTAAAGATGTCACAATTACTTTTAAGCCTGCTATTGCAAATTCCGGATTATCTTTTAAGCGAGTTGATTTAGAAGGTGCACCGGTAATTGAAGCCGATGCGAATTATGTAACAAATACACAACGCGGAACGTGTTTAGAGAAAAATGGTGTCATGATTCAAACATCAGAGCACGTACTTGCAGCTTTGGTTGGATTAGATGTGGATAATGCTATTATCGAATTGGACGCGTCAGAACCACCCATAATGGATGGTAGCTCAAAATTCTTTGTTGAAGCGATAGAAAAAGCTGGTGTCATAGAATTAGATGCTTTTAGAGAAGAATTTGTTATTACAGAAATTGTGTCTTACACTGATGAAGAAACTGGTAGTGAAATATTAGTGATGCCATCAAAGGAATACCAAATAACTACAATGGTAGATTTTGGTACAAAAGTTTTAGGTACGCAGAACGCAACCTTGAATCATATTTCAGATTTTAAAAAAGAAATTGCAGATTCTCGAACATTCAGTTTTTTACACGAGATTGAAATGCTTTTAGAAAACGGTCTGATAAAAGGTGGCGATTTAAATAATGCTATTGTGTATGTTGATAAAGAATTGTCTCCTAAAACAATGGAAAAGTTACGAGTAGCATTTAAAAAAGAAAACATTGCTGTAAAGCCAAATGGAATTTTAGATAATCTCACTTTACACCACCCAAATGAAGCGGCCAGACATAAATTATTAGATGTTTTAGGCGATTTAGCATTGGTAGGTACACGTATTCGTGGTAAAGTAATAGCAAATAAACCTGGTCATTTTGTAAATACCCAGTTTGCTAAAAAGTTATCTAAACTTATAAAAAATGAAAGACGAAATAATGTACCTAATGTAGATTTGAATCAACCGCCATTAATGGATGTTACTCAAATTATGGCAATGCTTCCTCATAGGCAACCCTTCTTGTTAATTGATAAAGTTTATGAGCTGACAGATAACCATGTTATAGCCACAAAAAATGTGACTATGAATGAAGAGTTTTTTAAAGGACATTTTCCTGGAGCTCCAGTAATGCCTGGTGTTTTAATTGTAGAAGCAATGGCGCAAACAGGAGGTGTTTTAGTATTAAATACTGTGCCGGATCCTGAAAACTATCTAACTTTTTTTATGAAAATGGACAATGTTAAGTTTAAACAAAAAGTAGTTCCTGGTGATACTTTAATATTTAGTTGTGCGTTAATAACGCCAATACGTCGTGGTATATGCCATATGCAAGGATATGCTTATGCTAATGGCAAGCTTTGTGCAGAAGCAGAACTAATGGCTCAAATTTCTAAAGTTAAATAAACATGAACCAACCACTAGCATATGTGCACCCAGGTGCAAAAATTGCAAAAAATGTCGTTATTGAACCATTTACAACTATTAATAATAATGTAATAATTGGTGAAGGTACTTGGATTGGTAGCAACGTTACCATTATGGAAGGTGCCAGAATTGGTAAAAATTGCAATATTTTTCCAGGCTCTGTAATTTCTGCTGTTCCACAAGATTTGAAATATAATGATGAAGATACTACCGTTGAAATTGGTGACAATGTTACCATAAGAGAATGTGTTACCATTAACAGAGGTACAACAGATAGGATGAAAACGGTTATTGGTAATAACTGTTTAATTATGGCTTATTGCCACGTTGCGCATGATTGTATTGTGGGTAATAATTGTATATTTTCAAATAATAGTACACTAGCAGGGCATATTAATATAGGTGATTATGTTGTTTTAGCAGGTATGACTGCGGTACATCAGTTTGTTTCTATAGGAAATCATGCGTTTGTAACTGGTGGTTCTTTAGTTAGAAAAGATGTGCCTCCTTTTGTAAAAGCAGCAAGGGAACCATTATCTTATGTAGGTATCAATTCAGTTGGATTAAGAAGACGCGGTTATTCCACTGAAAAAATTAGAGAAATACAAAATATTTTTAGAATACTTTACCAGAAAAATTATAACAATACACAGGCAGCAGAAATTATTGAGGCTGAAATGGAAGCAACTCCAGAACGCGACGAAATACTTCAGTTTATAAAAAATTCTCATCGCGGAATCATGAAAGGATACTTTAAATCAAACTAATTATATGGCAACTACAAGTGATATTAGAAACGGATTATGCATTCGTTACAACAATGATATATACAAAATAATCGAATTTTTACACGTAAAACCTGGAAAAGGCCCAGCGTTTGTAAGAACCAAAATGAAAAGTGTTACCAATGGTAAAGTATTGGATAATACGTTTTCTGCGGGTCATAAATTAGAAGATGTTCGTGTTGAAACCCATAAGTTTCAGTATTTATATAATGATGGAGAGTTTTATCACTTTATGAATGAAGCAGATTATACGCAAATCAGGTTATTAGAAGCTGCCTTAGATAATCCTGGACTTATGAAAGAAGGTGAAGTAGTAACGGTTTTAATAAATACCGAAGATAACATGCCACTCTCCGTTGAAATGCCAGCAAGTGTAATTTTAGAAGTTACACATACCGAGCCTGGAGTAAAAGGAAACACAGCAACAAATGCTACGAAACCTGCTACTGTAGAAACTGGTGCAGAAGTAAATGTACCGTTATTTATTAATGAAGGTGATAAAATAAAAATAGAAACAGATAAAGGAACTTATAAAGAACGTGTTAAAGAATAATTTTTGAAGTTTCCAAAACCACATACTTTAAAGCAGATAGCCAATTTAATTAATTGTGATTTTGTTGGAGATAATGAATTTTCGATATTAGGCATGAACGAAATTCATGTTGTTGAAGCTGGCGATATTGTATTTGTTGATCATCCAAAATATTATGACAAAGCACTTAAGTCTGCTGCTACAATCATTTTAATCAATAAAAAAGTTGAATGCCCTGAAGGGAAAGCTTTATTGATTAGTGATGATCCGTTTAGAGATTTCAACAAACTAACAAATCATTTCAAGCCTTTTATAGAATCAAAGGAATCTATTGCTATTTCGGCAAAAATAGGCACAAACACTATCATTCAACCCAATACGTTTGTAGGGAATAATGTTGTTATTGGTGATAATTGTGTCATTCATTCTAATGTCAGTATTTATGACGACACTATAATTGGTAATAACGTAACTATCCATTCCGGAACTATTTTAGGTGCCAATGCATTTTATTATAAAAACAGACCTGACGGATATGATAGATTAAAATCGAGTGGTCGAGTGGTTATAGAAGATAATGTTGATATTGGTGCTGCTTGCACTATTGATAGAGGTGTGACTGCAGATACAATTATAGGATCTGGTTCAAAACTAGATAATCAAATTCAGATTGGACATGATACTGTTATTGGTAAAAAATGTTTAATAGCCTCACAGGTTGGTATTGCCGGCTGCGTAATTGTTGAAGATGAAGTGACTATTTGGGGACAAGTTGGTTGCACAAGTGGTATAACTATTGGAAGAAAAGCAGTTATACATGCACAATCAGGAATTAGTAAATCTTTAGAAGGGAACAAAACTTATTGGGGTACGCCAGCACAAGAAGCTAGGTCGGTGATGAAAGAAATGGCCAACATTAAACGGATTCCGGAAATATTTGAATTAATAAAAACAAAAAAATAAACTAAATAGAGTAAAGTAACTTCAAAAAAAGTACTTTTGCTTAAGCTTTTTCAAAATAAAAAATAAACAAATGAGTGTTTTAGTAAACAAAAATTCAAAAATAATAGTTCAAGGTTTTACAGGTAGTGAAGGGACATTTCACGCTGGACAAATGATTGAATACAAGACTAATGTTGTTGGCGGTGTTACTCCAGGAAAGGGTGGTCAGAAACATTTAGATAAACCAGTATTTAATACAGTATTAGAGGCTGTTGAAAAAGTAGGCGCAGATACTTCAATTATTTTCGTACCACCAGCTTTTGCTGCTGATGCTATTATGGAAGCTGCCGATGCTGGAATAAAAGTGATTATTTGTATAACAGAAGGTATTCCTGTAGCAGACATGATAACTGCTTCAGATTACATTAAAAATAAAGATTGTAGATTAATAGGACCAAACTGCCCAGGAGTAATAACACCAGGCGAAGCTAAAGTTGGCATTATGCCAGGATTTGTTTTCAAAAAGGGAACAGTTGGTATCGTATCAAAATCTGGAACTTTGACATATGAAGCAGCGGATCAAGTTGTAAAGCAAGGCTTAGGAATAACTACAGCTATTGGTATAGGTGGCGACCCAATTATTGGGACTACAACCAAAGAGGCTGTTGAATTATTAATCAATGACCCAGAAACCGAAGCAGTAGTAATGATTGGAGAAATTGGTGGTCAATTGGAAGCCGATGCGGCTAATTGGTATAAAGCAAGTGGTAGTAAAAAACCTGTTGTAGGATTTATTGCTGGTGAAACAGCTCCTGCCGGACGAACTATGGGGCATGCTGGAGCGATTGTTGGAGGAAGTGATGATACAGCACAAGCGAAAAAGAAAATTATGAGAGCCTGTGGAATTCATGTTGTAGATTCTCCTGCAGAAATTGGAAAGAAAATTGCCGAAGTATTGGGCTAATTTATAATTTTAGATTTAAAAACCTCACAAGATTTTGTGAGGTTTTTTTATTTGAAACAACTTGTATTTATTATATTTGAATATATCAATATTAATAATAACTAACTCATTATTTAGATGAAATTATTAGAAGGAAAAACAGCCATTATTACAGGTGCAAGTCGTGGAATTGGAAAAGGAATTGCTCAAGTTTTTGCAGAAAACGGTGCCAATGTTGCGTTCACCTATAGTTCTTCTGTTGAGGCGGCAAATGAACTTGAAAAGAAGCTAAATGCTTTAGGAATAAAAGCTAAAGGTTACAAAAGTAACGCTGCCAGTTTTGACGAAGCTCAACAATTAGCAGAAGAAGTAGTTTCCGAATTTGGAAGTATTGATATTCTAGTTAATAACGCTGGTATTACAAAAGATAATTTATTGATGCGAATTACCGAGGAAGATTTTGATACCGTTATTGAAGTAAACTTAAAGTCGGTATTTAATATGACGAAAGCTGTTCAACGCACAATGCTAAAACAGCGTAAAGGTTCAATAATAAATATGAGCTCTGTGGTTGGGGTTAAAGGAAATGCAGGACAAACAAATTATGCGGCTTCTAAGGCCGGAATAATTGGTTTTTCAAAATCGGTAGCGTTAGAATTAGGATCTAGAAATATTAGAAGTAATGTTGTGGCTCCTGGTTTTATTGAAACTGAAATGACGGGAAAACTTGATGAAGAAGTTGTAAAAGGATGGCGCGCCGCAATACCATTAAAGCGTGGAGGAACACCTGAAGATATAGCCAATGTTTGTGTGTTTTTAGCGAGCGACATGAGCGCATATGTAACAGGTCAAACACTCAATGTGGATGGCGGAATGCTTACTTAACTCATAATGTCACTTTAAAATTATAGCCGAAAGGTTTTTAAATGCAAACAGAAACTTTATTATACATTTTACTTGCTGGAATTGTTGCCCTTTTAATAGCCCTTTTTCAGTATTATAGAAAAAAGAAAAGCATGTCTAAACTAAACATGCTTTTTTCTTTTTTAAGGTTTATTACTGTCTTTTCTGTTTTGCTTTTATTAATCAATCCAAAATTTGACCAAGTTACGCTCACCACCGAAAAAGCTAATTTAGTAATTGCGATAGATAACTCCAGCTCAATTAAGTATTTAAATCAAGATATGGAGACTATTAATTTCATTGAAAAGTTAACCAGTAACAATGAATTAAATAGAAGATTCGATTTAGATTTGTACACTTTTGGGGAATCTCTTAAACCTCATGACTCATTAAATTTTTCAGAAAACCAAACCAATATTCATAACGCTTTAAATCAGTTAAGTCAGGTATATAAACAATCAACATCACCAACTATAATAATAACCGATGGCAATCAAACCTATGGAAATGATTATCAGTTTGCTTCTAGTTACTATAAACAACCCATTTATCCGATAATTTTAGGTGATACAATTAGTTATATTGACCTAAAAGTTGAACAGTTAAATGTAAACAAATACGCTTTTTTAAAAAACAAATTCCCAATAGAAGCTATTCTTGTATATAACGGAAAAGAAGCTATAAATTCCAAATTTATAGTGAGTGATGGGAATTCAACCGTTTATTCTAAAACTATTAATTTCTCAAAAACTAACAATTCAAGTGTCATTAATTTCACATTACCAGCGAATAAAATTGGAATTAAAAAGTACAAGGCAACATTAACACCTTTACTTAATGAAAAGAACGTTAATAATAATTCTAAAAATTTTGCCGTTGAAATAATCAACCAAAAAACAAAAATTGCAATTGTTAGTGATTTTATCCACCCGGATTTAGGCAGTATAAAAAAGAGTATAGAAAGTAACGAGCAAAGATTAGTTTCAATATTGAGTTTAAAAGATATAATTAATCAAATTACTGATTTTCAATTAATTATTTTATATCAACCTAATAATAAGTTTAATCAATTGTTTTCGCTTTTAGACGCTCAAAATAAAAACCGATTTTTTATTGTTGGAACCAAATCTGATTTGACCTACTTAAATAGTATTAATAAATTTTTCAATTTTGAAATCACTAATCAAACGGAAAATTATCAAGCAGAATTTAATTTAAATTTCACACCTTTTATAATTGAAGATATAAATTTTGAATCTTTTCCACCATTAAGTTCTAATTATGGGAGTGTATATTTTTCTGTACCTTATGAAACACTAATTTATAAAACACTAAATGGCATTTCAATAAATGAACCACTGCTAGCTACAATTGAATCAGAAAATAGGAGAGAAGCGGTCTTGTTTGGCGAGAATATATGGAAATGGCGGGCTCAAAGCTATATTAACTCTAAAACATTCAATGAGTTTGATGATTTTATTGAAAAAATTATTCAGTACATAACATCTGATAAGAAAAAAAGTCGATTAAATATTGACTATGAATCATTTTACAATGGAAATAGTAATATATTAATTAAAGCAGAATTTTTCGATAAAAATTTTGTTTTTGACACTCGTGAAAAACTTAATATTACAGTTTATGATAAAGTTTCAGAAAAATCGAATACATTTCCTTTAATTTTAAAAAACAACAACTATCAAGTTGATTTAAGCAGTTTGCCGCCTTCAGAATATAGTTTTTCTATTAAAACAACTAATGAAAATCTTTCTAAATCTGGTAATTTTGAAATTTTAGAATATAATATAGAACAACAATTTTTAAGTGCTGATGTAACAAAGTTGCAACATTTAGCTACTAATAGTCAAGGTTCAACATTTTTTATAAATAATACAGAAAATCTCATTAATGATTTGTTGAAGGATAATAGATACAATCCTATTCAAAAAAGCAGTAAAAATACCATACCTTTGATAGATTGGAAATTCTTACTCGCAATTATAGCTTTAAGTTTAGGGTTGGAGTGGATTTTAAGAAAATATAACGGATTAATTTAAACTAAGAATAAATAATGGAAAAATTACCAAAAGTTGCATTGCCTTTTATAATCGGGGCAATTTTATTAGTAATAGTGTTAGCAAAATCAGCAGTAACAATCGATTCTGGTGAAGCAGGTGTATTGTTTAAAACCTTTGGAGAAGGGGTTGTAATTGATGAGCCACCAATGGGTGAAGGGTTTCATATTGTCGCCCCATGGAACAAGGTTTATGTATACGAAGTACGTCAGCAAGAACTTTTTGAGAAAATGAAAGTGCTTTCGTCTAACGGATTAGAAATTCAGATTGATGCCTCGGCGTGGTACGAGCCTGTTTATAAGGATTTAGGTAATTTGCACCAATCACTTGGTCAAGGCTACTTACAACGTGTTATTCAGCCAGCGATTCGTTCAGCTGCCCGTAGTGTTGTAGGTCGTTATACACCTGAACAATTATATTCTAGTAAACGTGATGCAATTCAAGACGAGATTTATGAAGAAACTAAGAAAATTCTTGAAAAGCAATATGTACAACTAAACGAAGTGTTAGTTAGAGATGTAACTCTTCCAAACACGATTAAAGATGCTATTGAACGTAAATTAAAACAAGAACAAGAATCTTTAGAATATGAATTTAGGTTAGTAACAGCTGCAAAAGAGGCCGAAAAAGTAATTATTGAAGCAGAAGGTAAGGCAGAATCGAATAGAATTTTAAGCGCCTCTCTAACTGATAAAATATTGCAAGACAAAGGTATTGATGCAACAATGAAATTAGCTGAATCACCAAATAGTAAAGTAATTGTTATTGGTTCTGGAGATAGCGGATTACCTATTATTCTAGGAAATCAGTAATTATAGATATTTAATAATTCATAATTTTGACAAAATTTTAAATATTATTTAATTTGAGTGGCAAAAAGTATATAATATTTTAATTGTTGCAAGAATTGGAGATATAATTTGGTTTTTTCAATATAAATTATAGATATTTGTGCAAACAAAAGGAAAACATGACTTTTATTCAATTACATCATCATTTTCAAATTTGCTCTCAGGCGAACTGAAAATGTATTGAATAAATTCAACATATATTTTTAAACCCGTTTGAGACAATCAAACGGGTTTTTATTTTTAATACCATTTAGATTGTTTCAAACTCATAAAACAAGTAACATGAGTAAATTAAGAATTGCAGTACAAAAATCGGGTCGATTAAACGAAGATTCGATGGCTATGTTAAAAGATATCGGTATTTATATTGATAACGGGAAGGATCAATTAAAAGCATCGGCCAAGGGGTTTCCTGTGGAAGTTTTCTATTTAAGAAACGGAGATATCCCACAGTATTTAAAAGATGGTGTAGTAGATGCTGCTATAATTGGCGAAAACGTGTTAATAGAAAAAGGAAACGGTATTACGGTTATTGAAAAACTTGGTTTCTCAAGTTGCCGTGTATGTTTGGCTGTGCCTAAAGCAATGAATTATAAAGGATTGAGTGATTTAAATGGTAAACGAATTGCCACCTCTTATCCAAATACAGTTCAAAATTATTTAGATGAAAATGGAATAAAAGCTAATTTACATATTATTAATGGCTCTGTAGAAATAGCTCCTAATATTGGATTAGCCGATGCTATTTGCGATATTGTATCTAGTGGAAGCACCCTTTTTAAAAACAATTTAAAAGAAGTTGAAACCATATTAAAATCAGAAGCCGTATTAGCTGTTTCACCTATTTTAAGCGATGAAAAAAAAGCTATTTTAGATAAAATTCAGTTTAGAATTCAATCAGTTTTAAAAGGAAGACAATCAAAGTACATATTATTAAATGCGCCAAATGATAAACTACAAAATATTATAAATGTATTACCTGGAATGAAGAGTCCAACAGTGTTGCCTTTGGCCCAAGAAGGATGGAGTTCTGTACATTCTGTGATAAGTAAAAATGAGTTTTGGGATGTTATTGATGAATTGAAAGCAAACGGTGCTCAAGGCATTTTGGTTTGCCCTATTGAAAAAATGGTGCTTTAAATAATCGGTTATGCAATTAATAGATAATCCAAAAAGAAATCAGTGGTCCGAAATTTTAAAGCGACCAACGCAAACGGTTGATGATATTGAATCAACTGTGAATCAAATTTTTGATGAAGTTAGGACAGAAGGTGATGTAGCCATAAAAAAATATACTTCTAAATTTGATGATGTAACTCTTGAAACAGTTGTTGTTTCTGCAGAGGAAATTGCGAAAGCTGCCAATAAAGTTTCGGAGAAACTTCAAAAAGCGATTAAAATTGCAAAACAAAATATTGAAAAATTTCACGAAGCTCAAAAAACTAGAAAAATTGACATTATAACATCAAAGGGTGTA